>JBDKHH010000343.1:0-6258 GCA_039797785.1 Bacteroidota bacterium
CAGGTTTTTGTGATTCGTGAAAATGGGAACATGGAATGGGTTTGTAATTTAGATGATACGCTATTGAATGGCGGATTCCAATTACAACCAGGTAATTATCGATTGGTTTATCGACAAAAAAGTCTCAAATCTTCTTCTTATACAATCGAGAAGAACTTTAGAATATATTCAAATAAAACAACAACATTAACATTTTAAACATGAAGGAATTCGAAATTCTTGGAAATAAAGACACACGCTCAGGTTTTGGAGAAGGATTAGCTGAACTAGGAAGAACAAACGAAAACGTTGTCGCTCTTTGCGCAGATTTAACTGGTTCTTTGAAAATGGATGCATTCTTAAAAGAAAACCCAGAACGTTTTTTTCAAGTTGGAATTGCTGAGGCAAACATGATGAGTGTTGCTGCGGGTATGACAATTGGTGGTAAAATTCCGTTTACTGGAACGTTTGCTAACTTCTCTACTGGTCGCGTTTATGATCAGATTCGTCAGTCGATTGCGTACTCTCAAAAAAATGTAAAAATCTGTGCTTCACACGCTGGATTAACATTAGGTGAAGATGGCGCAACACATCAAATTCTTGAAGATATCGGAATGATGAAAATGTTACCAAACATGACTGTTATTGTTCCTGCCGACTTCAATCAAACGAAACAAGCGACGATTGCGATTGCAGAACACAATGGACCTGTTTATTTACGTTTCGGTCGCCCAGTGATGCCGATTTTCGTGAAACCAGATGCGAAATTTGAAATTGGAAAAGCGGATGTTTTAACTGAAGGAACCGATGTAACAATCATTGCTTGTGGACACCTTGTTTGGAAATCGATTGAAGCAGCGAAAGAATTGGAAGCAGCAGGAATTTCAGTTGAATTAATCAATATGCACACGATTAAACCATTGGACGTTCAAGCAATTTTGAAATCAGTTCAAAAAACGAAATGTGTTGTGACAGCTGAAGAGCATATGATGAACGGTGGTTTGGGTGATTCAGTTGCTCAAGTATTGGCTCAAAACTTCTTAGCTCCTCAAGAATATGTTGCTGTAAACGATTCATTTGGAGAAAGTGGAACACCAATGGAATTGATGACGAAATACGGAATTGACACTGCTGATGTTGTGAAAGCTGCTAAAAAAGTTATCGCTCGTAAAAACGCATAAATCCAGCGACTTTCATAAGTCCTGAGAAAATAAATACGTAATTTTGAACCGTCCCGCATGTGTAGGACGGTTTTTTTGTGAACAAGATGTCTAGAAATTCAGAATTTATCCAAAAACTTGGGCAAACAAATCAAAGTCCATATTTAATCGATGTAGATCGTGCGGAAGGAATCTATATTTACGACAAAGAAAACAAAGCGTATATGGACATGATTGCAGGTGTTTCAGTTAGCAACATCGGACACAATCATCCCAAAATTACGCAGGCTTTAAAAACACAAATTGACAGACATTTACACGTGATGGTGTATGGTGAATTTATTCAGGATGCTCAATTAGCCTTTGCTCAACGATTGGTTCGTTTACTTCCTTCATCTTTGAACACAGTTTACACTGTAAATTCTGGAACTGAAGCAAATGAAGCGGCTTTAAAACTAGCCAAACGCGTAACTGGAAGAACAGAACTTGTTTCATTTCGAGGTTCGTATCACGGTTCTACACATGGATCGATGAGTGTTTCTGGAAATGAAGTTAAAAAACAAGCATTTCGTCCCTTATTACCCGACGTTCGTTTTCTACAACATAATTCAATACCTGATTTAGAACATATCACTACAAAAACAGCTGGTGTTATTATCGAAACAATACAAGGTGATGCAGGCGTTCGTGTTCCGAATCCAGAATTTTTATTGGCTTTAAGAAAGCGTTGTACAGAAGTTGGTGCTTTGCTGATTTTCGATGAAATTCAATGTGGAATGGGACGCGCAGGTAAATTATTTGCTTTTGAACATTTCAATGTAATTCCAGATGTATTGACATTAGGTAAAGCACTTGGCGGCGGAATGCCAATTGGCGCAGTTGTTTCTTCGCATGAAAACTTGTGGGAATTTACCTACAATCCAATGTTAGGTCATATCACAACGTTTGGAGGTCATCCAGTCGTTTGTGCTTCAGCAAATGCCTTTCTTGAAATAATGGAAACGGAAATTGATTTTAAAGAAGTAGAACGTTTAGGCGCTTTATTGGAATCAATCGTTGGACAAAGTCCTGAAATCAAAGAAATTCGTCGTATCGGGATGATGTTCGCCTTTGATATGGAATCGTTTGAACGCGTTGAAAAAGTCGTGAAACGTTGTTTGGAAAAAGGACTGATTAGCTTTTGGTTTTTATCTCATCCTTATAGCTTCAGATTATCTCCTCCACTTACAATCACAGAAGATGAAATTCGAAAAGCTGGAGACATTATACTTTCTTCGATTTTAGAAACAGCTTAATCTACTTAGATTTCCTTCAATAAAAAATCGATGTGAGCGAATTGTTCCTTCGTGTTTTTTACTTTCGAACGAAAATACGACTCACGTTTTTTTGCACGGTATTTCTTTGTTGCAACACCAAAACTTAGCGCACCAATAATCGTCGTAAGAACAGGAAGTTTTGGTCCGAACTGTGGATCAATCGGTTCGATATCTTCTACATGAATTGCCAATTCCTCATTCAATTGCAAATCAATCAAATTCGATTTCAGGGAATTCGAATAGTTCGCAAATCGTTCGATTGCCTCCTCCTCTATTTTCTTCGATTTTAAAATTTTGTCCGCTTGGAATTGAATATCCTTTAACTGACGAAATAAATTGTCAATGCTCATTTTTCGTGATCGATGGTTACATCAAAATTACGAAATCTTTACTTGATTGTTGCTGGAATTTTATCAACATCAGTTGACGGAATGAACTTAATCGAACTGGTATTTACGCAATGACGTGTGTCCTTATCCGTAAATCCTTCACCAAGAAAAACATGCCCTAAATGTCCTTGGCAATTGTTGCAAATAATTTCAACACGCATACCATCAGCATCAGGAACGCGTTTCACTGAACCTTCAATTTCATCATCAAAACTTGGCCAACCACAATGCGAATCAAACTTATCTTCTGATGTATAAAGCGGATTATTGCACTGACGACAAATGTACAATCCTTCGTCTTTTTTTAAATAATAATCTCCAGTGAACGGACGATCTGTCGCTTTTTCCAGAATAACGCGTTGTTCTTGCGCTGTTAATTGATTGTAATTCTTTGTTGAATCCATTGGTGTTTGATTTGATGTTGGTTGAGCTTGACAGCCAGTCAGAAATCCAAAAAATAAGCCTAAAAAAAGAAATTTCATATCGATGTTTTTCTTTCTAAACGTTTGAGTTGTTCAGAAAGTTCAGTGTTAACAAATTTTAAGTTTATTTGCTCAATCTTGATTAGCATTTCTACTTGATAGTTTCAGTAAATAAAAAATCGCTGCACTCATCAGTAATGTTAATAAATACCAGACACTACTCCAATAAAAAGAGTGAACAAACATTCGCTCTGCAACAATCATTGAGACCCAAAATTGGCTAATAACAAACCAGAAAAACCATGGTTTTGAACTATTCTTATTGAGCTTTTTAAGCAATTTTCCTGTAAGTGATCCTTGCTCCAGTTTCGCCACCCAAGCTTCTGAACTTTTTGTAAAACAATAAAAAGACAGTATGATAAATGGAATTGCAGGAACGCCTGGTAATAGAATCCCAATGTAAACGAACACTAACGAAACAAAACCTAGAATAAAATACAATGTTCTTATCATCGTCCTATAAATCAGCAGTCCAAGCCAATGAACGGTCACCAGTTTTTACAAATTCCACTCCACCATTTTTTTTAACCCAATTTGCCAATTCTTCCATTTGATCCTCGAAACAGATGGTAGGATTAAAACCCAATTCTCGCTCAATTTTTGTTGTATTCAGCACCATATCATGCGTAAATGATCGCACAAGCAAAGGAGTAATTCCTCCAATTTTAAAAACGCTCAGTGCTTTCATGAACCAAATAGGAACTTTCTTTTCAGGCAATTTGTAGCCATACAAACGCGTAGTAATTAATCGAACAATATCGATAAGTACATACACCTTTTTATCTGCGACATTGTAAATATGTATTCCTCTCAAATCACTTTGGAGACAACAATCTATTGCATGCGCCAAGGTAGAATAATGCGTTAACGAAACTGAAACATTCATTTCACCAGGTCGTTGAAGAAACCAAGGTTTTCCTTTCTTAACAACCTTCAATATTCTTGGCAATATTACTCGATCACCTGCACCGTAAAATGCTCTTGGTCGCAAAATGAAAACTGATTTGTTCTTTGTATTATTTAGAATTACTTCTTCGGATTTCAATTTCGACAAACCGTAAGGTGACAATTCTTTATTATTTTGTTTACCTGCAATCTCTTCTGAAATTGGATTTTTCTGAGGCAAATAAACGGAAGAAGAACTAATATGAATGAATACAGTTTCTGGCAATAGTTTCTCAAGCAACCTTTTTGTCCCTTGTTCATTTGCTGGCAGTAAATCCCCAATCGACGCTTTGTCATCGGATAAGGCCGCCGTGTGAATGCAGAAATCGCAATGCGGTAACTCAAAATCATTTGTTAAATCAAAAGAAACATATTCTGCAAAATCCATTAAATGCTTTGGTGGAACTTTATCTCGTCCATGCGCAATGACCTTGAATCCAGAACGTGAATAATAACGTACAAGATATGCTCCTAAAGAACCAGTTGCGCCTGTTATCAGAATAGTTTTATTAGACATGTAATAAAATTACGATTATCTCAATTGATTGCGCATTTTTTTATGCTAATTATGACTAATTTAGAATATTTAGACATTAAAATTGAATTTAACTCACGAACATATACCTTCTGAAATCGGTGCAAAAGCAGCTGGGTTAAATTTTCTTTTAACGAATGGATTTAATGTCCCACGCTTTTTTGTCTTACCGTTTTCTTTCCTCTCGACGTTATCCGAAATCAAAGAGAAAGCAATTGAAGAAATCGAATCGTATTTAAGTGACCTTGAAATAAAAAACACCTTATTCGCTGTTCGTTCTAGCGCTTCTATTGAAGATGGTAAAGAACAGTCTTTTGCTGGACAATTTACAACCATTATCGGAGTTCAAACAAATGAACTGGCGAATTCCATTTGGGAAGTTCTTTACCACTTTCGCTACCAATCTCACGCAATTTATTCTGATAAAACAGAATTTACCTATGGAATAATCATTCAAGAGATGATCACTCCAACTTTTGCAGGAGTTGGTTTTTCTGCACATCCTTCTGATGCAGATGATGAACGTGTTCACATTTCCGTCATTCCAGGTGGTGGTGAAGCGCTTGTTTCTGGAAGATTTGAATCTTTCTTAATCATCCAAGAAGAAAACAGCTTTCTATTTCACGATTTAGACGAGCACTATTCGGGGGAAGACCTTCAAAATAAAAGTGAAATCCCATCCGTTTCAGGTCATGATATAGCAGCTTCAATGAAACCAATTTTGGAAGAATTAGCTTCTGGCATCAAAAAAATTGAACGACTAAAAGGGCATCCTGTTGACATTGAATTTGCCATTTGCAAGGGAAAGATTTTCTGGCTTCAGGTTCGACCAATCACAACAATTGGTGCGAAAACAATTCGAATTTGGGATAATTCAGCATCTGAAACAAATTACAATGGTCTTACTCTACCCTTAACTCAAAGTTTTGTGCGAAGGTCCTTTAAATATGCCTATGGTGGTTTGGGTAAAAAGCTTGGAATACCTATTGAAAACCCTCATGTATCTGGACATCTAGACCGTATGTGTGACGAAATCAATGGTGTTTTATATTACAACGTATTTGCTTGGTTGCAACTTATTGTTCAATTACCATTTGGATTAAAAGCGGCTCAACATTTACCTCAATTGTGGGGAATGGAAAGCTTACAATTTAACCCAAAACGCATTACAACAAAATTTCAACGTTTGCGAATAATCGTAAAGTTGGTTTTCTACTTATTTCAGAACAAACGACTTAAAAGAAATTATCAGAATCAACTTCTAACGCGTTTAGTTCCCCTTAAATCTTCTAACAAACGATCGTTTGATGAATTAGTAGTCGATTATACAGAAACAGAAAGTGCACTTGCTGAAAATTGGTTGGCACCGACCGTCAATGGCTTTTTTGCGCTGGTATTTTTAAGTGTTCTCAAGAAGACGATTCATTCGACGCCAATTTCTGAGAAAAATCC
>JBDKHH010000344.1:0-3378 GCA_039797785.1 Bacteroidota bacterium
GTTACGCGTTGTTGACGATGAATATCCGTTCCATCAATGTTGGAATACTCATACGTCATTGGATTGCGTTCCAATTTAAAGTTTTCAAAAGCAAAGGTATTGGCAAAATCTAATTTTTCCTGGCAATTTGGGTCGCTGGCATCTCCATCAAACATCTGTTCACAAATATCCGTGTTGTGTGCCGCTAAACCAATGTCGAAACTATCTGTTCCACTGCACATGGTAAACAAAAATCCTCCACCAATCACAAAGTTCTTAATGTTTGTTGCAACGGCTAATTTTAATTCGGAAACCTTATTAAATCCGAGCATTTTTGCATCGGCTTCGGCATCCGCAACTTGCTCTTGGTACCAAGGGTAGGAGCGATAAGCAGCGTAAAATTTACCGTATTGACCTGTGAAATCTTCGTGGTGCAAGTGCAGCCAATCGTATTTTGGTAAAACACCCATGATAATGGCTGAATCATAGATTTTATCGTAGGGAATTTCAGCATATTCAAGAACCAAGGTCACAGCATCATCCCACGGTTGTTTTCCATCAGGCGTGTAAACTGCAATTTTAGGCGCTTTTTCCAGCTGAACAATTTCCATGTTCACTTCTGGATTTGAAATTTGGTTTTTGATTTGGTTCACTTGACCTTCAGCCAACACTTCGTATTTGACATTACGAAGGATAAGTTCTTCCTCAATTGTTTTTAAATGTGGCATCAAGAACGATCCTCCGCGGTAGTTCAACAACCATTCAATCACAATTGTATTTTCCAAGGCCCAAAATGAAACGCCATAAGCCTTCAAATGATCCGATTGCGAATCATCCATTGGGACAAGAAGTTGAGTTGCTCTTCCTTGAAAGAATAAACCAACAATAAAAACAAGTACTAATTGATAGCGCATTTTTTAGAATTTAATTGTTGAAAGCAATTGTTGGGCCATTAAAATGGTGTTTCATCTTGAAATGATTTGTCGAAATCGGCAGGATCATCATCAAACGAATTCATTTTACTTGGAATCGTATAACTATTCGCATTTGGAATATCGAAATCCGTATTTGCATTCAAATTTGTCTGCGTTGGAACATTTGCATCTTCCGTATAACCTTCAATATTGTCAAATCGCGCATATTCACCAATGAAACGTAAACGAACGCGGTCCAAAGCACCATTACGGTGTTTTGCAACGATGATTTCACCAACTCCTTGATTTGAGTTACCATCTTCATCTTGTAAGAATCCATAATATTCAGGACGATAGATAAACGAAACGATATCTGCATCTTGTTCAATCGCTCCAGACTCACGTAAATCTGAAAGAACTGGACGTTTATCACCACCACGTTGTTCCACCGAACGACTCAACTGAGAAAGTGCGATCACAGGAACGTTCAATTCTTTTGCAATTTCTTTAATCGAACGAGAGATGGTTGAAATTTCTTGCTCACGATTTCCAGATCCTTTCGATCCACCTGCTGTCATCAATTGCAAATAATCGATGATGACAATATCAATGTTATGTTGCATTTTCAAACGACGACATTTCGCACGTAAATCGAATACAGAAATACCTGGCGTGTCGTCAATGTAAATTGGAGCCGTTGCTAATTTTGTAATACGTGAATGCAATTGTTGGAACTCATGCTCACGTAAATCACCTTTACGCAATTTCTCAGCACTCAAGCGCGCTTCAGAGGCAATCAAACGTTTCACCAACTGAACAGAGGACATCTCAAGTGAGAACAAAGCAACTCCCATGTTGTAATCTACAGCGGTATTTCGCGCCATTGAAAGTACGAAGGCTGTTTTACCCATTGCAGGACGAGCAGCAATTACAATCATATCAGAACGTTGCCATCCTGAAGTTAATTTATCTAAATCGAAGAATCCAGTTGGTACACCAGAGATACCATCTGAGTTTAACGATGCTTTTTCAATTTCTTCAATCGCTTGACGAACAACATTTTGCATAAGATCTACGTTCTTACCCATGTTATTTTCAGCAATTTGAAACAATTCGCCTTCCGCTTTATTCAATACATCAAAAACGTCGTTTGTATCATCGTATGCGTTACGAATCACATCACTACTCATGCGAATCAACTCACGTTTAATATACTTTTCAGCAATTACACGAGCGTGAAATTCAATGTGCGCAGTAGAAGCGATACGAGATGTTAATTGAGAAATATAGGCCGCTCCACCAGCAGCTTCCAATTCGCCTTTTTGCTTTAAGCGATTGGTAACAGTTAAAAGGTCAATTGGATTTGAACTACCGAATAAATCACGGATAGCACCATAAATAAATTGGTGCTTCGGATCATAGAAACTGCTAGGTTTCAAGATATCAATGGTATCAGTTACCGCATTTTTCTCCAACATCATTGCCCCTAAAACTGCTTGTTCTAGGTCAATCGCTTGTGGTGGAACTTTCCCTAAATCTGAAACAAGATTTGAAGGGTTTTTAGCTCTAACTGCGGGTTTTCTACTGTTTTCGGGTTGATTGTCCATTTAACAAAGATAGGCAATGAATCGACTCCTAGAAAATGCAAATGAATTTCTTTCTTAAAAAGATATAAAAAGAGGTTATGAACAATTGTTAATAGTGGGATTTGAAAGATTTTATAATTTGATAATTCAAAAATTCAACTATTTAGAATTTGCAAATTCTTTTTCCCACTATCTTCACCCCATGAAACGAGAAATCATTCAAACAGCCGACGGTTCCAACACGATTTACATTCCTGAGATGGATGAAAATTACCATTCTACACATGGCGCTTTGCAAGAGGCTTTGCATGTATTTATCAAGAATGGTTTGGAGTTGAAAAAGGATCTTTCGCAACTCGACATTTTTGAAATGGGCTTTGGAACTGGTTTAAATGCCTTGTTATGTTTCATTGAAGCGGAAAAAGGGAAACAACACATTTCTTACAAAGGAATTGAAGCGTATCCTGTTGAATCAGAATTGATTCAAGCAATTCGCTACGAAGATTTGGTCGATGAACGCTTTCATAAAGGATTTCAACAAATGCATGAATTATCGTGGAATGAACCACATGTATTAACGTCGAACTTTACGTTTGAAAAAATTCATGCAAAAATTGAGGAATATCAAGTCGAACACGAACAAGTTGATCTCGTTTTTTATGATGCTTTTGGTCCGAAAGCGCAAGAAGCAATGTGGCATACGAGTATTTTAAAGAAAATGTATGACATTCTGAAACCGAATGGAACGCTAGTAACTTACTGTGCAAAAGGTCAAGTCAAACGTGATTTAAAAGCCTTGGGATTTACAATTGAAGCAGTTCCAGGTCCGCCGGGAAAGCGTGAAATGACGTTAGCGCATAAAAATTAATTCGCCAATTCGCATTTCATGATTCCATCAC
>JBDKHH010000345.1:0-15281 GCA_039797785.1 Bacteroidota bacterium
GGAACAATTAAATTCACAGTTGATCCAAAAGAACTTATTACAGTAACAGTTCTTGCAAACGATGGTCGAATGAAATTGGTTTATGGTTCTTTGCCAATCAAAGAATTAACTTCTGAGGAAATTGAACAAAGTCCTTTAAAATTCAGTGTTTCTGATTTGGCAACAGCACTTTCTTCTGAGGTAAGAAAAGCAGAAGATGGTCAACTTATGTTCCGTGGGTCTAGAAAAGGAGATATGATTTATATGTTGGACGGAGTAAAAAGCAATGAAGTTTATAATGTTCCAAGTTGCGCAATAGGCCGAATGATGGTCTACACTGGCGGGCTTCCAGCAAAATATGGAGATACACTTGGAGGAGCTGTTGTTGTTGAAACAAAAAGTTATTTTGATCTCTACCGCGCTTGGGAACGAGAAGAAAATAAAAAATAATAAAACGAAAAAGGGGTTGATGATTCAACCCCTTTTTTTTATTTGTCAAAAAACTGTGGACTCTTTTGCTCCACTTGTTTTAAATAGTTTTTTAGTTCTTGTTCATTTTCGGCCTTCAAGACCATCAACATATTATCTGATTCAACAACGATATAATCATTCAATCCATCTAATACGACTAATTTGTTATTCGGAATATTCACAAGGCAATTCGAAGAGTTAAACAAATGCGCGTGCGTACCAACAACAGCATTGTTGTTTTCGTCTTTCGATAAATGTGTATTTAAACTTCCCCAAGTTCCTAAATCACTCCAATCAAAATCAGCCAAAACAACATCAACATTTTTCGCATGTTCCATCACAGCAAAATCGATGGAAATATCTTCACACGTTTCAAAACAAAAATTAACTTTTTCTTGCTCTGTCAAGGTATTGTAATGACTTAAATCACCTGCAAACAGTTCGTGTAATGCTGGCTGAAAGGATTCTAATGAATTTAAAATGCTACTTGTTTTCCATACAAAAATCCCTGAATTCCAATAGAAATTACCACTTTTTAAAAAGGCTTCAGCAGTTGCTAAATCTGGTTTTTCGCGGAATTGTTTTACTTCTGTAACTTCACCTGCATTAACATTTGATGTGTTATCAAATTCAATATAACCATATCCAGTGTCTGGACGCGATGGTTGAATTCCAAGAGTTACTAAACGCTCTTCTTCATTCGCGCGTTTAATAGCTGTTGCAACAATTTCCGTAAAACGATGTTCTTTTACAATCAAATGATCCGCAGGAGAAATGATCATTGTAGCATTTGGATTTAATGCTTGAATTTTAGCCGCTGCATACGCGATACAAGGAGCAGTATTCTTACGTTTCGGTTCTGTGAGAATTTGATCATACGTCAAATCAGGCAATTGTTCCTTGACGATTTGCGCATAACTTGTATTCGTTAAAACATAGATGTTTTCTTTTGGCGCGGTTTGAAGTAATCGCTCATATGTCATCTGAATTAACGATTTTCCGATTCCCAAAACATCTAAAAATTGTTTTGGTTTCTGAGGTGTTGACATTGGCCAAAAACGGCTTCCAACGCCACCTGCCATAATGATACAATAATTATCTTTCATCTTGTTTTTTTATTTCAATTGGATAGACCTGAGCTAATGCACTAACTAAGAATGAGCGTTTCGATTTGACTTCTTCACAGATGTAGCGCTTTCTTCTCAAAGGACCTTTCACGAAATGTCTTCCGTTTAAAGCAAAGGTAGAATTTTTTGGTAACCGTTCTAAAATTTCAACACCTTCTTTTGGTTTATCATAGGTTTGAAGTACACGCGATAAATGAATGTCTGAACAAGAAGAGGCTTTTGTATTGACCAAGGAATTCATCAACACACGTTCAATATCTTTCGGTAAATTCCCGCTTTCAATCACAGGTAACAGTAGTTGACGATAGGCATTTTTCCATTCTTCACCATGTGGCGCAACGCGATTTTGATATGAGTTAAAGGTGTTTAAATGTGCGAACTCATGAAGGGTTGTGATTAAGAAAGAGTAGGGATTCATGTCACCATTCACTGTTATTTGATGTTTTTCCCCGTTTATTCCCGCTCGAAAATCACCCAATTTTGTTTTACGTCCATTTACAATTTTAAATCGCACCGAAGATTGTAAAAATAAATCCACAACAATTGGAACAAAAGCTTCTGGGAGGTACTTTTTAAATGCCTCGGTAACTTGGTCTCTTTTGGTTAATTTTGTGCTTTTCACACCTTAAAATTACAGGAAATCAACATTCAAACATGAGAAAGTTTTCAGCTTAAGAATGTGAATGAAAGAAATAAGAATTAACTTAGCGCTCAATGAAGGTAATTTCGAATATTGGTAAGTATATTTTGATGCTTGGCGTTGTGTTTTCACGACCTGAGAAGATGAAGATTTTCCGTAAACGGGTTTTCACTGAGTTTGAGATCATTGGAATAAATTCAATTCCAATTGTAGCTTTAATGTCAACCTTTATGGGAGCCGTTATTGCGCTTCAAACAGCTTCAAATATTGATAATCCATTACTTCCTGATTATACTGTTGGTTACATTACCCAATCAAGTACCATTTTGGAGTTTTCCCCAACGATTATATCACTAATCCTTGCAGGAAAAGTAGGGTCGAATGTTGCTTCTGAAATTGGAACTATGCGTGTGACAGAGCAAATCGATGCTTTGGAAATAATGGGTGTAAATTCACTTACTTTCTTGGTATTGCCAAAAATCGTGGCAGCTGTTTTCTTCTTTCCGATTCTCGTTATTTTCTCAATGGGATTAAGTTTAATCGGAGGATGGTTAGCTTTAACCTTGTCAGGATTACTTACCACAGAAACGTACATTTTAGGAATTCGTTCCTTCTTTGAAGTATATAACGTTGTTTATGCGTTATCGAAAACAATAGTGTTTGGATTTTTAATTGTATCGATTGCATCCTTTTACGGATATTACACGAAAGGTGGAGCTTTAGATGTTGGTCGTTCTTCAACTCAAGCGGTTGTTAGCGGTTCAATTGCCATCTTAATCGCCAATTTTATACTCACCCAATTGATGTTGCTATGATCGAGATCGTAAACGTCAATAAATCATTCGGAAGCAAGCAAGTTTTGTTTGATATTAATACCAATTTCGAAAAAGGAAAGGTGAACTTGATTATTGGGCAATCTGGTCAAGGTAAATCAGTTCTAGCGAAATGTATTGTAGGTTTACATGAGGTTGATAGCGGACAGATTTTATTCGATGGGCGAGATTTCTCATCGATGAATCGATTGGAACGTAAAGAAATTCGTCAAGAAATTGGTATGCTTTTCCAAGGTTCTGCCTTGTTTGATTCAATGACGGTTGAGGAAAATGTAATGTTTCCACTTACGATGTTTACCAAAATGTCGAAGAAAGAAATGCAAGACCGTGCTGATTTTTGTTTAGATCGTGTAAATCTTGCAGGAACCAACAAATTGTTTCCTTCAGAGTGTTCGGGTGGTATGCAAAAGCGTATTGGTATTGCACGAGCTATTGCGATGAACCCAAAGTATTTATTTTGTGATGAACCGAATTCAGGTTTGGATCCAAAAACATCTATCGTAATTGATGGATTGATTAAGGAAATCACATACGAATACAATATTACAACCGTTGTTATTACCCACGATATGAATTCTGTTATCGAAATTGGGGACAGTGTAATGTTCATTCACCAAGGAAAAAATTGGTGGGAAGGAGATAACAAAACAATTATTACAACTGAAAATCCTGAGATTTTGAGTTTTGTGTATGCATCTGAATTCATGAAAGAAATTCGTTCTGTGATGCAACAACGACGTCAATAATTATTGATCTTCATCCACTTCGTGAACGGAATTGTGGTTCAAATCGTGGTACTTTCGATCTAACGTTTTTTTTGCTTTTGCTCCCATTTCTTTTAATTTTTCTGCACTTCGAATGATATTTCCATTCCCAGTAGAAAGTTTATTCATAGCCGCATCGAAAGCATTCGTCGCTTCTTTTTGTTTGCTTCCAATTCTCTCCATGTCATCAATAAAACCAGCAAATTTATCGTAGAGTTTTCCTGCCTGTTCAGCAATTTCTAGCGCATGTCGATTTTGGCGGTCTTGTTTCCAAATGCTCCCAACTGTTTTTAAAGTTGCCAGCAAGGTGGAAGGTGTCACCAAAACAACTCTTTTGTCCCAAGCCAATTGGTAAAGATTGGGTTCTTCTTTAATGGCTAAAGAAAACGATGATTCTAAAGGAATAAACATGAGCACGAAATCAGGAGATGAAATACCTTGTAGGTGAGAGTAATCTTTATCACCTAGCAATTTGATATGTGATTTAATTGAGATTAAATGATTGGTTAAGGCTGTTTTTCGGGAAGCTTCATCGTCATCATTTACATATCTTTCGAAAGATTTTAGTGAAACTTTTGAGTCAATTATAAGGTGCTTATTATCGGGTAATTGAATAATAACATCAGGTCTTAATTGATTGTTATTTTCATCTTTAAAACTATTTTGTATGAAATATTCTCGGTTTTTTTCAAGACCAGAAGTTTCAAGTATTCGTTCCAAAGCCATTTCTCCCCAATCTCCTTGTGTTTTCTGATCGCCGCGCAATGCATCAACTAAATTTTGTGCTGTAGAATGCATTTTAGAGTGTTGTTCAGAAAGTGCTTTCACAATCGTTTCCATCGATGTAAATCGTTCAATTTCTTGACGATTAGCAATTTTTACCTCATTTTCAAATGCTTGAAGTCGTTCTTTAAGCGGATTTAGCAATGCATTTAACTTTTGTTCATTTTCGGTTCGAAGAACGTGTGAGCCTTGCTGAATAAGATTTTTACCAATCAGCTCTAAATGATTTTTAAGCTCTTTTTGATGGTCTGAATGCGATTGCTTTTCGGATACTACTAATTTCTGTAGATTATTGTTTTCAGCCTCAAGTTGAATTGTTCGAACATAGAATTCTTTCGCCTGAATTTCAGCAATTCTTAAATTTTCTTCACTAAGTGCTTTTTCAACTTTGATGCGCTTTAACTCTGTATATACATAAATTAAAACAACAACTAGCGCACTTGCACCAGCAACCAATAGTGTATTTATCATGATGGAATGTTTTCTAGAAATATGCGATATAACCGAAATGCACTTTTCCGTTACGCATCAATATAGGATTGTCAAATTGCTTCCCTAAGGCATAAGAAATCGAAAAAATACCAATGTTTGTTCCAAAAGAGAATCCAAGTCCAAATCCGTAAGGATGATCGTTCAAATAGGTATTTGAGGTGTTTTCATAAAAAGCTTGGTCAAAAAATGCGAACAGATGAGAATTACGATCCAATAAAAAACGATATTCCAAACTCACAATTGATTGAGAGGTTGCATAAATTTCTTCTTCATTAAATCCTCTTAAACTTGTTTGCCCTCCAAAACGATACACTTCATTTTGATATATTTCGGAAGCGATGTAAAATGCAGTTGTAGAAGAAAAGTGCAGAACATTGCGCCGAGTAATTGGTAGAAACCAGTCGAATTGTAAAAGTGATTTATACGTTGTTGATTTTATTTCTGGAAAGGTATCAACTGCGAGTTTCTTACGCGTGCCAATCGCAATTTCAGCTGTTAAACTGTATCCTTTAGATGGATTAGGTATGTAATCTAATTGTCGCTTAAATAAGGATAAACCATACGCATTTGTCGATACACTTGTTAAATTGCTAAAAGATGGATTGTTTTTGCCTCCTGAAAGAACGGACGATGAAGAGTTTTGATAGAAAGCTTTAAGATAACTTCCTCCTTTTAAAAAATACTGTATGCCAATTGTGCTTTTCAATTCAAGAAAGGATGTGTCTCGTTTATAAAGATGAAAATGACCATCGATTCCAAAAGGAGTTTTAAAAAGAAATGGATAGTTTATTTTTGCATCCAATGATTGAGTTTGTGCTTGTATGCTTTTCCAATTCAAATTCAACATTTCTCCGCGTTTCAATACATTGAGTAGTTTTAAACTTAAATCGCCTGTTAAACTCAATTTTTTGGTAACTGTATTCGGTTGAAGACCTATTGCCCCATTTACGGAACTCACAGGTACTGAGTTCAAGTATAAGAACAATTCGACTCCATCTTTTGTGAAGAGTAATTCATGGGGTTTTATTTCTTTCAGGAAAGGAATTTGTTTGATTTTACCAGATATTTGACTGAATTTGTTTTCATCGTAGTAGTTTCCTTCTTTAATATCGAGTAGACTCGCCAAAAATAAAACAGAAATAGAGCTGTCACCTTTCACGTTGATTTTAGAAATTTTGAATCTTTTACCAAGATTTAAATTTAGGTTTGCAGAAACTGAATTGGGTGAATAGTTTATGTCATCTAAAAAAACCTTAACAAATGGATAGCCATTGGAGGAGGCGGAAGTATAAATTGACTTTAATATTCTGTTTAATTCGGATGCATTGAAAGGAATATGTGCCAATGATTTTTCGGAAAATTTTGCTTTTTGTTTTATGAAGTCGAGTGATTCTTTTGGGATTGAAATGTTAATCTGATTTAATTGATCTCCCAGGTTTAAATGCGCTATAAGCTGGTTTTTTGAATAATGTATCGAATCATAGGAGGCTAACAAGTATCCTTTTTTAATGCAAAGCAATTGGAAATTCCTTAAATAATCTAAAGCCAATGTACTGTCCTTGAAATGAGTTGGGATATTTTTTTTAACTTTTTGATACTCCTTCGTTGTAAAGACAACAGAATATTCCTTTTGGGCATTTGCTCCAAAAAAAGAAAAAAGTACAAAACAAAGGAATATAGTACGCATCTGCATTAAAACGAGTTGGAAATTACTTTATTTCAAAAGATTAAAATACAATTGTGAATAATATTTTTTGGAATTGCGGTATAAAATATTGTATTTTCGCACGAACATGAAAGACCTTATTAATAAAAACAAACAACAATGAAGAAAATTTTGACCTTGACACTTGTGGGGATGTTATTGTCGTTAGCGATGACGGCTTGTGGATCATCCAAAGGAGGACATTGCGATGCCTACGGAAGCGTAAACAATGTAGAAAATTCAGATTTAGCGTCTAAATAATCTATACGTCCCATTAAAATCAAGGTCATCATTTCGATGGCCTTTTTTTATGTCCATTATTTGAACAAAAAAAAAGGCTGGTTAACCAGCCTTTATCAATTTGATAGTGTATTCTTATTTTGTTACATACGACACATCGTAACTAACAGCATAGCTAGATGGGAAAGCAGGAACCAATACATAATTCTCAGTTAAATATTTTTCCGGACAATTTTCGCATTGCGTTACAACAATTTTGTAAACAACCGTTTGATTAGCGTCATCAATCGTAACAGTGCGATCATAAGCAGCGCTGCAATTAGCTGTTGTAGGATAACATAGAACAGTGTAATTTGTGTAATTTACATTTGTCTTTTCACCATCATTCATACGAATCATAATACTTGACGCATATGGATGACCAGTGGTAATAACATAATTCCCACCCATATTTCCTGTTGCTGAACCTGCAGGTGGATAAAATACAACTCCACTTACAATTGCTCCGTTATTTGTGTCTTCAGTTTCAACAACGCATTTTTTCTTACAAGCAGAAAGTCCCAAAAACAATATTGCAAGAAAGAAAAGTGGTAGTATGTTTTTAATCGTTTTCATATAAAATAGTGTTAAATAAATTCTGTTCTAATTAATTAGCGGATAAATTTATGATTTTTTACTGAAATCTGAAATTATTTCTTTCGAAGTACGAAATTTTGCCCCAAATATACACGTCTAACTTGTTCATCTGCTGCTAATTCTTCAGCTGTACCAGATTTCAAAATGCTTCCTTCAAATAATAAATAAGCTCGGTCTGTTATAGAAAGTGTTTCTTGTACATTGTGATCGGTAATTAAAATACCTATGTTTCGTTTTCGAAGTTCTGAGACAATACTTTGAATATCTTCAACGGCGATAGGGTCAACCCCTGCAAAAGGCTCATCTAAAAGAACAAATTTTGGATTCGTGGCTAACGCTCTGGCAATTTCAGTTCTTCTTTTTTCACCTCCAGATAACCGATTACCTAGGTTTTTTCGAACATGTGTTAAGTGAAATTCTTCTAAAAGTTGTTCTAATTTTTCTTTTCGCTCAACTTTTGACATGTCAGTCATTTCAAGGATTGCCATAATGTTGTCTTCAACACTTAGTTTTCGAAACACAGACACCTCTTGCGGAAGATAACCAATACCCAATTGCGATCTTTTGTACATTGGATAATAGGTAATGTCCTTATCGTCTAAAAAAACGGATCCTTCATCTGGCTTTACGAGACCAACAATCATGTAGAATGAAGTTGTTTTACCAGCACCATTTGGGCCAAGAAGTCCGACAATCTCTCCTTGGTTAACTTCAATGGTTACTCCTTTAACAACATCTCTGCCTTTATAGGATTTTTTTATATGATTGGTATATAACTTCACGGTACAAATGTAAGAATTTAAAAGTTTATCGACCATCTTGCTCGAATACCAATTGGACTCATTCCTGGGTCTAAATGTGTGAGGCGCCAAACAAGATCAACTCTACCTACTTTAAATATATTTTCAATACCCACGCCAACTTCTGCATAGGGAATGTTTCCAAATTGCTTGGTGAATGAAGGTAGAACCATTTCGGTTGTACTTCTTTCGGAGATTGAACCATACGTTATCCTACCCGTTGTCACCAAACGCCATTTTAGTTTTTTGATTAATGGAAGGCGATCGAATAAGATTCCTTCCCAATGGTTTTCCACAAATCCACCAATGTATTGATCTGAAATAAACTCAAAATAATTAAGCTTATTAAAAGCAGTTGTAAGTAACCAATAGGATTGATTTCCTTCATGTACTTTTAAAAATGGATAAGCTGTTTTACCAAAAACATATCCTGCATTCACTCCATAACGAATCCTACCTAGAACGCCAATTTGACGCGTGTGTTCCATCGTGAATTCAATTTTTTGATAATTATAATCTCCGTTTAACAATCCTTTTACACCGAAAATACCTTGCAATGAAAGGATTGGATATTTGGAGCCTACACTTTTTCTATCAAAAACACCTGAAATAAATTCTTCATTTTTAGCCCAACGAATGCGTGCTATAAACTCAGTGGATGTGATTTTATTCAACGTATCAAAACTGTTTGTAGATGGATTCGACTTGATATATTCTGTGACACCAATTGGACTGTACTCTTTCCATTCAAATCCACCGTAAAGTATTAAATCTTTCCGAATGTCTTTTTCAAGATTAATACCAGCTTTTTGGACCATGGTTAATTTATCTAAAGGTCCAGTTCTGAAAAGCGTACCAAATGTAGAACCTATTGCTGCGGCGGTAGGCGATTGTCCTATTTGTTCAATATCGTACAAATAATAACCAGTCAACATTCCTCTTTTTTTAGGAGAGATATTGTATCTAAATGATCCACGGTATTTAAACGTTGAATCACCAAAACCGTAAGCAACTCTTCCTCCAAGTTCTAATCGCTTAGAAAAGTTATTGGACGTGCGCAGAGAAAGTGCTAATCTTAAATCTTCAACAGGATTCACACTTATTAAATTGAATGCGCTACCAATTTCAATCTTTCCAATTGGATAGTATCCAGTTGATGCAAAATAGGTTAAATTTTTAAGTGTTTTGAAAAATGGCTCATGGTTAAGTGAGTCAATCATTTCATCAATTCCTTGTTCTTGAATGTTAAGTTGTTCATGTCGATGCTCTTTCCAGTATTCTGGACTCCTAGATTTTGCGCTGTCTGCAAATTCAACTGTATTGTCGGTCTGATAGAACTCATTTGGACGATCAGTATTGATCTTGAAATTTTCCCGCGTCGACAATTTACGGCCATAAATACCATGTAAATTTGATTTTTCGGTCAGTTTAAAATCAACAATCATTTTTTCTTTGGTCAACATCCAAACTTCCTTCTCAACTTGTTGAAAATGGTGCTCAAAATAAAGATTTTGGACATAATTGATGTTCGCATTTTCAGAAATGCTCGCACTAATCTGTTTCACAGCGTATGTTGTGTCGTGAATCCACATTTCGCCATTAAACGTTGCGTCACCACTCCGTTTAGGAACGAATTTCAGTTTGTAACACCATTGGTTGTCAATAAAGGTAGAATCCTCTAAATAAAATCGGTAATAACTCCTTGCGAAACTTGAAACTGGGCTAACAAATGATTTATTGAATAAATTGATCGTATTGTCGTACACATTAATATCAAGATACATATCTCCTAAAAACTGTTCCAATTGAATGTTTTCAACCCCTGAAATACGTGTTGCTGTTACTACTTCTTTACGTTTTTTTGGATTGTTTTTAAAATAAAAATTGGAAATTGACTCGCTTAAAATAACGGGTAAGAAATTTTTTCCATTGTCATTGGAATCGAGATAGTCCATGACCAAATCAAGTCGTTTGATAATGCTTTGATCAATTGATTTGTCTCCGAAATTATTTAAATCAAGTTGGATTTTATTATATAGCTCATATTCATAGGAAAGTAATTTCTCTTTATTGTTTATGTCTTTATGAGCGATTACTTTTTTGTGCAGTGTGGTTGATGGAAATTCATCAGGAGGGAGAATTTTAACTTCATCAAATTCATTGATTTTATTCGACATTCGAATGGTGTATTCCTGAATTTCATCCTTGTTGACTTTTACAACTTGTGTCAAATAACCAGGAAAGCTGAAAACTAAAGAGTCGGTGGCATAGTACGTTTCGATTGAAAAGTAACCAAGTGTATCCGATAACACGCCGATTTTTGAATCTTTAAACTGCACTTTAACAAACGGCATTCGTTGGCCGTTGTTAGCATCCCATATAGTTCCACTTACTTTTGTTTGTTGAGCAAAAGAGTTATAGGAAAGGACCAGAAGTAAATAAAGAAATAGTTTGTTCATGTATAATCAGTACCCCTAAATTAATGAAAGTGAGCATTAATTTATTTGATAATACTGTCTTTTTTCATATTCTTTTCAACACGTTTAGAAACAAGAATACTCGCTTCGTATAAAAGTACGATTGGAATAGCTACAATGATTTGAGAAATTACTTCTGGCGGAGTGATTGCTGCAGAAATTATTAATACACCAACAATTGCATGTTTTCTGAATTTTATCAAAAAAGCAGGGGTGATCACACCTAATCGGGTAAATAAATATGCTACCACTGGAAGAAGGAAAAGTAAACCGGTATAAAATATGGTTGACAAAACCGTTCCCAAGTAATCATTTATAGAGAAAATGTTGTTAATTGATTTCGAGATTTGGTATGAACCAAAAAACTGAACGGCCAATGGTGCTACAACAAAATAACCGAAAAGAATTCCAATGAAAAATAGAACACTGACATAGAAAACTATTCCTTTCGCCACCGATTTCTCATTTTGTTTTAATCCTGGCTTGACAAACGACCAAATTTGATAAAAGATAAAAGGAAACGAAAGCACGATTCCTCCCATAATACTCATCATCAATGCATAACTGAATTGACCTGACATGGTTGTACTTTGAAAACTTACAGGAATTTCCTTAATACAAACACCGAACCATTCGCATAACAATTTAAAGGTAATGAAATCAGTGTCTTTCATGGATAAGAAAAAGAAATTCATAATCCATTCTTGATACCAAAAAAGCAAAGTTGCAGTGATGAGAATTGCAATTGCAATACGCACCAATCTCCATCTTAATTCTTCAAGATGCTGCAAAAATGACATATTTTTATCTCCACTCATATCGATTGCAAAAGTAATCATTCGAAGTTAATCTGAGTGCTTTTTGCGTTTATACCGTGTTTTTTTTTATTCGTCTTATTTTTTGTTTATAAATGAACTTATTCGCATAAAAATGTTTCTAAATGCTTAAATTCGTGCTACTTTTTTATTAACTTAGGAGAGTATTCTAAATACCAATTGATGGCAGATAATGATCTTAAAGTTGCACTTCGCAAATATTTTGGATTCGATAGCTTTAAAGGGAAACAAGAAAGTATTATAACAAATGTTTTAGAAGGAAACAATTCATTTGTTATAATGCCAACTGGTGGTGGTAAATCGATGTGTTACCAATTACCAGCATTGTTAAAAGAAGGAACGGCAATCGTCGTTTCACCTTTAATTGCATTGATGAAAAATCAAGTGGATGCAATTCGAAATGTTAGTGATAATGAAGCGGTTGCCCATTTCATGAATTCCTCTTTAACCAAAACGGAAATAACCAAGGTTAAGCAAGATATTCAGGATGGTAAAACAAAATTACTATATGTTGCACCCGAATCGCTAACAAAACAGGAGAACATTGATTTTTTAACATCAGTGGATATTTCCTTTTTTGCAATTGATGAAGCACACTGTATTTCGGAGTGGGGACATGATTTCAGGCCTGAATACCGAAGATTACGTGAGATTTTTGAGAAAATATCCAATGTTCCTATTATTGCGTTAACCGCAACAGCAACACCGAAAGTGCAATACGATATTCAGAAAAACTTGAATATGTTGGACGCGGTTGTTTTTAAATCGTCCTTCAATCGTGATAATCTTTACTACGAAATTCGCCCAAAACGCGAAGTTGAAAAGCAAATTATTCGCTATATCCGCACCAAGGAAGGCAAAAGTGGAATCATTTATTGTTTGAGTCGCAAAAAGGTTGAAGAACTGGCTGAACTCCTTCAAGTGAATGGAATCAATGCTTTAGCCTATCATGCTGGCTTAGATGCTCATACACGAGCAAAACATCAAGACATGTTTTTGATGGAAGAAGCGGATGTAATTGTTGCAACGATAGCATTCGGAATGGGAATTGACAAACCAGATGTTCGTTATGTGATTCACCATGATATTCCAAAATCATTGGAAAGTTATTACCAAGAAACGGGTAGAGCTGGACGTGACGGAGGAGAAGGTGAATGTGTTGCTTTCTACAGTTATAAAGATATTGAGAAGCTTGAAAAATTCCTTCAAGGTAAACCTGTCGCAGAACAAGAAATTGGCAAGCAATTGTTGAGTGAAATTGTTTCTTATGCAGAAACATCTGTTTGTCGACGCAAATTTATCTTGCATTATTTCGGTGAGTCGTTTGATGAAAAAGGATGCAACGAGTATTGCGATAATTGTAAACATCCGAAAGAGCGAAGAGAAGGAAAAGAGTTTGTTCTTATGCTTTTAAATGCGATTCAAGATTTACAAGAAATGCAAAAAGCGAAACATTATTGTGCTTATTTGTCAGGGAATGTAACATCGGATATTAAAAGTTATAAGCACAACATACTTCCTGGATTTGGCTGCGGAAAAGAACGCGACGAACATTTCTGGAATGCAGTAATTCGTCAAGTAATTGTTTCGGGATTAGTATTTAAAGATATTGAAACGTACGGAACACTTAAATTATCGGATGAAGGAAAAGCGTTCATGGCAAATCCGCAATCATTTAGTTTAATAAAAGAACATGATTTCTCCAATACGGATGATGACGATGCTGGAATCAATTTGGGAGGAAAAGGCGGTGCGTTTGATGATGTTTTATACGATCTTTTAGTAGATCTAAGAAAATCACTTTCGAAACAAAAGAATATTCCACCTTTCGTAATTTTCCAAGAGCCATCATTGAAAGATATGTGTTTCCAATATCCAATTACAATGGATGAGTTAACAAATATTCAAGGAGTTGGAACTGGGAAAGCAACACGATATGGAGCACCTTTCTTGGCTTTGATACAGAATTATGTTGAGGAAAATGATATTGAACGCCCACAAGATATGGTCGTTAAATCCTTGGTGAACAAATCAGGATTAAAAGTTCAATTAATTCAGAATATTGACCGAAAACTTCCTCTTGAAGATATAGGTCGCGCCCAAGGCAAATCAATCGATGAAGTAATTGAAGAACTAGAAGCTATTGTTTCTTCTGGCACACGCGTAAATATCAATTATTACATAGATGATATTTTAGACGCTGACAATCAAGAAGAGATTTACGATTATTTTTCTGAAGCTACAACGGATGAAATTGCTCAGGCTTACGAAGAGTTTGACGGTGATTATACCGAAGAAGAATTGCGTTTGATGCGTATTAAATTCATGAGTGAGATGGCCAATTAAGGCTATTTCACTTTTTTTTCTTGAAAATCAAATTGTTCACTCTTCCAATACTATCACTATACTCCAGCTGTAAATCAGTGTTTGTACACGTCATTATTCGGTATTTGATAGTATCTGTTGGGTTATTGGATGCGTCAAGCTTAATGACATTCATAAAATCACCTTTTTCAATCATTTCGACGGAGCCATTTTCTTGAATTGTGCCATTGTCAGTGTCAAATGAATATGAAATGTTTGTATTGAATATAGAAGGCGACTTATATTGATCAACTTCTGAAAAAGTCATATTACCTGAAACAGTTGCGAAAAAACTTAGACCGTTCGACTCTGTTCGTTTGTAACTTGTAATTTCCCATTGCCCGTTTATTTTTTTTAAAGCACTTTTTTCTTTGTCACATGAAAAAAGAAAAAGCGCAATCAAAAGAAAAACCGATAATCTATTTAACATAAGCTATTCGAAATTAAAGATGATTTTTTTATCTCCTGGAATCATGTTTTCAAATAATCGACAAACATTTTCTTCCGTTTTCTTCTCCAAATTCAGTTTTTTGGAATTGACACGCAGTTGATTTCCCGCTTTTTTCTCCAGTTTTTTTCGCTCGTAATCTGCCCATTCACCGTGCTCCAAGAAAATCTCTGTTGAAGAAGGGGTAACGATAACGTCTAAAATTTCTGGTTTTGGTAAAGTCAACCAAATAGTATCTTTGTTTTGCTCTAGTTTATAGTTATTGCCAGTCAAATTCAAACCATAGCGAACTTCACCTTTTACAATGAGCGTTAATCGTCTTTTCGTATTGGAAGATTTGATTCCGTATTTCCATTGATCAACATCAATTAACTTAACAGTATTGCCAACAATTTGCTCGTTAATGTCTTTATAGAATTCCACCGAATCAACAACAACTTCATCGCGATAACTTACGGTTGATATTTCAGCAATAGTTTTGATTGTTTCAATATGCAAAGGAGTGTCTTCAATTTCCCAATCATCTTCTTTATTGTCACCAACAAAAAAATTGTATACCAAGTAAGCTACAAAAACAAGAACAGCTAAAATCAGGATGTTTTTGATTAATCTGAATTTACTTTTCATCGAGCTCTGCATTAGATGGTTCAACATTGATTTCCTCAAAACCTAACTGTTTGTAGAAG
>JBDKHH010000346.1:0-7983 GCA_039797785.1 Bacteroidota bacterium
CTTATTATCAAATTGATACCTATTGCCCAAAATTGATATTCCAAAATCGTAAGCAATTAAAGTTGAATTATTTGCTTTTAAACTAAACTCTTTTTCAATGTAAATTAGTTTTATTACTTTATTTATTTCCTCAGGAAAAAGTTGAATACTTGACAATAATTGTTGGAACCTTTCTTGGTCTTCCACAATGAATCCTCCCTTAATTAAAATGTCATGTTCGTCATCTTGACTCTCTTTATAACAAATCTCATCATATGACCCCTCAAAGCCTTTGCTTAGAACTTGAATAGCTCTAAGAAAATTAGATTTTCCACTTTCATTAACACCTAACAAAATGGTTGTTTGACTTTTATCCTTTTCAAAACCATAAGGCTTAAAAATATGATTAAGGTTCTTTATACTTTTGAAATTCTCAATAGTAATTTGCGTAATTTTACTCATTTCAAGCACTATATAAATTCTCATTCATCACCTCTAACACGTGTTGTAACTTGTGTTCGAATATTTTATCTAAGCGGTCAAAACCACCTGCTTCGTTGAAAGGATCCATGTTCAAGTCTTCCACTTGAATCACTTCTTCTTGCAACAATTGTTTTTCAAAACGTTCAATCCATTTCTCTTGCACTTTGTTCCACGATTTTAATTGGCGAACTTTGTTCATTGCATTTTTAATGCGCTGCTCGTGTGAGACCAAGGAACTTCCCAAAGCTAGCGTACGAATAAAGGAAATAATATCGGCCGCTATGTCCTCATTCTTCGTTGCTTTCCATGCAGCATTCAATGTACGCGTATTGTAACCTGCTTCGTCCAGTAACAATTTCAATTCCTTCAAGGATTGTCGATTCAATTCTTTTGGTCGCGAACAAATCACATTCAAGGCAGAAATTTTATTTCTATTTTCTTCGATGAAACGCTTCATGCCTTCCAAATAATCTTCCGGTTTTTTCGCATTTCCATAGCCACGTTCCATACCTAAGAACGTATCCTCATGATCAGAATACAATTGTGTTGAAGGACCAGGTTTTAATTCATCTAAGAACACCCAAGCTGAACTCATCAGTGGCAATTCTTCACGCATTTTATTAATTGTTAAGCCTTTTAAATAGTCAACAAAATCGGCTGGTTGTATTCCATTCGCAGCATAAGCAAAACGGTCTTCTTTCGTATCCAAAAGACGCTTTTTACGCTGAAATTTAGCAATGATTTGGTCAATTTGTCGTTGAAGTCGTGCTTCAGTTTCAATCATTGGAAGTTCATCAACCAATTGCACAAAGGTTGTTGATGGATTCGGTGAAACAGGTTTCATGGTAGAATAATCTTCCAAGGTTTCATAGACCTTTACCGCATCAAAAATTCTAAATGATTCTTTATTGATTTCGTCACAACGACGTGTAGCACGTCCTAACATTTGTTCAAATAAAATGCGCGATTTAATACGACGCAAGAAAACGATATTGCAAATCTTCGGAACATCCACTCCTGTCGTCAACAAATCAACCGTAACAACGATGGAAGGATATTTTTCATTTTTGTACTTGCGCACCCATTCTTGTGGCTTGTCAATTTTCCCCGTAATCTTCATGATTGATTCGTGAGGAACATCAACACCCATAGTTTCAAATGCTTCTGTTAACATGACAACAACGCGATCAGCATGTTCGTCTGTTGCAGCGAAAATCAAAGTTTTCTCATCACTTTCTGGGTCCAATTCAGTTGCTAAAGCAGCCAAAACTGTTTTATTAAAGGATTCAGTAATGACTTGTTTATTGAATCCAGCAACATCAATATTCAACTCATCTTCCAATTCATCCAATTCTTGAATGGTATTGCTTTCCTTGTCAAATACTTTTGGTTTTTCCCCTTTCTTCCATGTGATACCGTCCTCACTCAATTGGGTTTTGATTTTATATGGAGGATCGTGGTCAATTAAGAAGCCATCTACCACAGCTTCTCTGTAGGAATAGGTATAAACCGCTTTTCCAAATATTTGTGTCGTATGCAAGGCTGGTGTGGCTGTTAAACCAACGCCAAAAGCATCAAAATAATCCAATACTTTACGGTATTTGCTCACATAATCACGTTGGTCTTTGAAGTTTAATTCTTCATCGTCCATTTCTTTATCTTGCAAATAACCACGATGTGCCTCATCTACAATTATGCAATCATAGGTATCAACAGGTAAAACATTCGCATCTTCAGCAGAATAAAACAAACGTTTCACCATTCCTTGAACAGTTGCAAAATGCAAGCGCGATTCAAAATCAGGAATTGTTTCCCCCAAATTTGAAACCTTATAGGTATCGAAAAAGGAATTAAAATCTTCCACTTTCGTGTCTTTGAAGGTATCGAAGGTTTGGTTCGCCAACAAATTCCGATCGACCAAAAACAAAATACGTTTAAAACGATTGGCTTTAATTAAACGGTAACACAAACCAAGAATCGTTCGAGTTTTCCCTGTTCCCGTTGCCATTTCCAATAAAACTCTGCGTGTTGGAACATCATTCGCTATTGCGTCTTCAACCGCTTGAATTGCTTTCAACTGATACTTTCGCAAACCAAGACCATTGCTCGAAGCTAAGTAATCAACTTCAGCCGTTTTCAATTTTGCATTCGCTCCAGAAATATCTTGTTTCAAAAGTGCTTTCAAACCTTCCGGCGAAAACCAACCTTGCAAAGCTCGAGGTTTATTACGTTCATTGCGCACATCAAGAAACCAGATCCCACTTTTCGTTTTCAATTGTTCCAAGTAAGGTCTGCCATTTGCAGAAAACAAGAATGGAATGTCATATTGCTTCCAAGAACCAACTAATTGGATATTTCCTTGTGTTGTTACATTTTCACTGTAGCGTTTTGACTGATACAAATCTGTAGAAATGTCGTTTGCATATTTTTTCGCTTCAACAACACCAATTAACTCTGTCCCAACGAACAAAGCATAATCAGCCCAGAAATTTGAACAAGGCCATTCTGCAATTGCCATCATTCGACCTTTTTCAGGAAGTGTTTTGTTGGTTTTGTAATTTAAGACTGTAATATCCACTTCCCAACCAGCATCAGCTAATTGTTTGTCGATTAATACGCGCGTTTCCGCTTCAGATAATTCAATTTTACTCGCTGCTTTTTCTGAACGTAAAACGATGGCTTTTCGTTCCTCAACAGCTTGTTCCTTGATTTCACGTTCAGCCAACAAAGCCTTGAACTTTTCTTCAAGTAGTTTATAATCGCTTTCTAATTGTGTAAGTGCTTGATTCGCATCAATGAATTCAACTTCATGAAACTTCAGTTCAGAAATATCATTGTTTTCATTCGAATAAGCTTGGTAGAACCATTTGGTGATTTTGAAAGTAGCGAACAACAACATTTTCGCATCATTCAATGTACCTTCAGCATCGTGAACAGCTTTATTTCCTTTATTCTTCAATGTATGAAACAAATCATTCACACGTTCTGGAATAATCTTCTCGTAATAAAGCGTTTTTAATCGTGTGTGAAATGTATTCTCGTATGGAAATTCTAAGTAATGTTCCTCAAATACCAATTCAGTGATTTTCTCCCCTAATTGGCGCAGTTTGAACATACAAGTCGTTGGATCACTATGCAAATTGAACTCAGCCGCTTTCCCCAAATTGAACAATATTGGGTATTCGTTTTCAAGGTATGTAAAGTTTGAAGGTTTCAATCCTTAAGTCGTTTTCACAATTATGGTGTCTAATCTAGCAAAAGATAAGCTATAAACCGTGGATTGAATTGAATAATTGCCCGAAAACCTAAAAATAGAGGGTAAACCGCATTTTTCTTTTCAAAATCGTACGGGTTTCCGCATAGCGAGTTCGGGTTTCCCTCTATTTTCTCATTTGTGGAAAAATAGTAATCTATTCCCTATTTTTTGTTGGAAAGAAATAGTAGTTTCGATTTACTGAAATTTGCCATCAAAATAAAATAACATTCAGGAATGGTCCTGATGAATATTATGATCCTATTAAACCTGAAAATGAGGATTCTATTACTTAACGATATATTACATTATCAAAAAGGCAAGTGGGGTGGGAAATTGAAAAATAAATCAAACATATGAAATCAAATTTATTCTTTCTTACTGTTTTAACATTCTTCCTTTTTTTGACCTCATTCAAAAATTACGGAGATAATGAAACTTCACTTTTTGACAAAAATGGGGTTGCACAAGCATTCATTACTGATGACCAAACAATTTATTTGTGGGACGGAAAACCGGTTGCCTATCTCTCAAATTCCAATAATCTATGGCATGTATATGGTTTCAACGGTAGCCATTTGGGTTGGTACATTGATGGAATAATTTATGACCATAGTGGTAAACCTGTAGGCGCCCAAAAGAGTGCAATTTCTACAATTACGACAACACCAGGGTTTAAAGGAATGAAAATTATGAAACCTATGAAAAGCATGAAGGAGATGGCGCCAATGAAGCCAATGTTATCAAAAAGTTGGAGTAATACAACATTAACGATATTTTTAAAAGCTGGGGTATAATATTGATTAGAATAATCCGAATGAGACAATTTAAATCAAAGCAGGAATAACAAAACTCTAAATTAAATGAAACTATTATTTTTCTTTTTGGCGCTGTCGGCATCAATTGGATTTAGTCAAGGAATGAAAATCACTTGGGAAGATTCAAAAGGTAGAGAATTTTCTATTGATACCCATACTGGTAGTTTTCAATATTCAATGATTTCAGGTGACAAACTTTACTACAACAGTAAATATGACAGCGGACCCGAAGGAAGCATCAAGTCAATTGGAAATGTTTCGATTTATTATTATGGGAAGTATGATATTGGACCAGAAGGTTTTGTTAAAAGTGTCGGAAACGTAAGAATAAATTATAATGGTAAGTACGATACTGGACCCGAAGGAACTATAAAATCTGTTGGTGGTTTAACCATTTATTACAACGGTAAATACGATTCTGGACCCGAAGGAACAATAAAAAGCACATCTGGCTCAGTAAATCGTTAAACATTTAACCCAAAATATGGATGTCGAAAAATAATAACTAGAAAAAACTAATCTTAAGAATCACATGTTACCTTATCGCAATTAATCATTGTTTGTGATAAAAACTCTAATCCAAAATTACATGAAACTTTTCTTAAAAATAGCATCTATCCTACTCATTCTTAATTTAATTGGAGGTCTGGCTAAAAGTCATTTCAGTCCAGTTGTTTTTGTATTAGCTATAATTACTTTTTATTATGCGTGGTTAAAAGTTGAAGAAAAAACAAAAAACACTCAATTCAATCAGCAAAATTATTCAAACACTAATTACAGTAATCCACTCAACAACAACAACAACAACAACAACAACAACAACAACAACAACAACAACAACAACAACAACAACAACAACAGCATAAACAAAACTCCCTCTCAAAGACAAAAATCATTAAATGAACTATATGCAGAAGGCTACTTTGATAAAAAAAATGAATCCAATTGAATTAAAGCATGCACATCCATTACGCTAAAAACAATAAACAAATCGGTCCAATCATTATTTCCGATTTAAAACCGAATGAGATTTCAAAGGAAACCTTAGTTTGGTTTGAAGGACAAGCGGATTGGATTCCAGCAGGAGAAGTTGAAGAACTCAAAAGCTATTTTTCAAAAGTTCCGCCGCCTTTACCGAAGGTTGAAAGAATCAATCAGGATGGTGAAAGTCAAAAAGCTTATGAAAAACGAACTGATGCGATTGGTTTTGGTATACTTCTAATTGTTTTACCAATTGGTGTTTATTTCTTTAAGCATTTGATTGAAGATTCAAAATTCATTTATGCGACTTACGGGTTTCTTCTACTTCTTAGAATTGCTGCGATTGTCACAGTTTATAAAATAGCTAAAGAACAAAATCGAGGAACCGATGGTTGGTTAATTTTTGCTCTATTTTTACCATCTATTTCTTTAATTTCGATCGGTAATTTGGGCAAAAAATCACAGAAATCGAATTACTTGGATGAATTGGAAAAAATTGATGACTCTAACTGATCAAACTAAAAACAAATAAAATTTCATCCATGCTCCCACTCCAAGTGCTTTCCGGCGGTCATATTTTATTAATTGTTGTTCCAATCGGTGCTATTATCATTTACCGCGCTGTCATCCGCCCTTTTCGTCAAGGATTGAAAGGAGAAACGCAAACAAAACAACAAGTACCCAAGAAGCCAGCAACCGTTCAACAACAAGCAACAGATCAACCCAAATCTACAGTTCAACCACAATCAACCGTAGATTATAATAGTCCTGAAGCAAAAGTAAAACGCTTTGAAGAATACGTTGTCCGAAAATTCCAAGCGGAGAAGTTTTATACCTTAAAAGAATGGCGTGGTGATAAATATGTAGATGGTATTTATCCAGAGTCGAACAAATATCCAGATCTCGAATTAGAGTTTACCATGAAAGACATCAAGCGCAGATTTGCCATTGAATGTAAATATCGTTCTTACTTAAATGATGATGGCTGCGTACAATTTGCATATCCAGATCAATTACAACGCTACAAAAACTTTGAAGCAGAAAATAGAATTCCAGTTTATATTCTGTTGGGCTTAGAAGGGAAACCAGAATTTCCAGCGCATCTTTTTTTAATTCCCGTTGCTGCAATTCACAATGTCGTTCTTACGGAAGATGAGTTGCATGCCTATCACAAAGACATTAATACGCAGTTCTATTATAATTTAATGGATGATACGTTGAATTAGGATGTGAAGGAAAATGCTTAATTTTCGATATAAGAAGAACGATTCTAAAAGATCCAAGTCAACACCCTACTCCACAATGGTGAATTGGAATGTCCCCAAGGCAATCCGTTTTCCCTTTTGTATACCAACAACATAAATGTTCGCTGTTTTACCAATGGATCCAGGCGTTATTTTCATTCCATCGTAGTACTGTTCTATTGAAACATTTGACCCACTGATCAAAAATTGCTCACAACCAGTACCTTTTATGGTTAAGAAGTTTTCTTTAGATTTTGATAAGGTCGTTTGATTTGAAATTCGATTAATTTTTATGTCATAATTTATCTGCTGACAAAAAGCGTTGAGGCTGCTCAATAGAAATGTGCTGAATAAAATGAAAGTTTTCATAGTGTTTAGATTTAAGTCTTACAAGCAGGTAATGAAAACAAACGAAGAAGTAACAAATATCCATCGGTTTTAGATTGATTATTGAAAAAGAACAATATATTTGTCTAGAACCATCTTTTACAACAATCAACTAAGATTATCACATTGACTTAGAAATGTTTGTAAAGATTTAACAAACACTACTTGAATTACTTTTTGAACTATATAAAATTCATTTTCCATGTCATTCTATATGGTTCGCTATTCATTTTCAAAAAGAAAAACAAACTAGCCATTAAGGTTTTTGAGATTGTTGGTTCAAACTCTACCACAGCATTTTCGGGGAACACAATTACATTGAAATTTTCGATCAAAAATGCTTTATGGATTAAGTTGAATGAGCATCGAATTCCTATTCATCTCGAAGGAGTTTTTACATTTAAATTACCCATCAAAAATGACCAACGAACACTGTCAATTGAAGTCGTTGGCTTCTTCAGTAGATGGAAACATACGATTATAGTTGAGAATTCTGCTCCTAAAGTAAATACACCCAGATTTAGAAAAATGATGCAGAAGGAGAACATTCATTTTGCAGAAACTATTCCTTCTTTGCCTTCATTTAAAATGAAGAATACAACCAAGACGCTTAGAATAAAAACACAAAATCCTCTAATAAAAGAGGCAATAGAACCTCAATTGAAACAAAACGCAATTCAGCTAAATGTCGATTTGAGTGATCTTGAAAACGAATTAACGAAGAATATAAAATAAAACCTATGAACAATAACTATTACAAAAGTCCAGAACCAACATGGATCATGCGCAAGTTTTGGAAAGCAGCAGGTGCTGACAGCTATTTATTAGAAAGAAGTAC
>JBDKHH010000347.1:0-5802 GCA_039797785.1 Bacteroidota bacterium
AACGATCGTTGAGGTCTGTAACCACATTTTCCAAACTATCATTGTAATTATTAATTGATGTATTTACATTTGTCAAGGAATCAATCTTTGAATCTTGTTCTTGAATACCTGCAATTAACAAAGGAATCAATTCTTCATACTCAACCCCTTTATAATTTACTAATGGTGAAGTTTCAACTCCAAGTGAATCATATTGTGCTGGACGAATATGGTTACTTACTAAAGAAGGTATAACTTGCTCTACTTCTTGAGCAACTAATCCCATTTGTTGATCGCTTTCGAATCCAAAATCAGGATAATTAATTGTATCTAGATAATAAGTATGTGGTTCCAATTGATTAATCAAAGTCATTGCTCCAGAAAGATTTTGAATATCAGTTTTAAATTGTTGATCTGAGGGTGTAGAAATAGTACCAGAAGCAGTTATATCACCTTGAACATGGACATTTCCTATAAAAAATCCAGCAAACGTATTTGGTAAATAATTAGTTTCAGAATAAATACCATAATTATTTACACCTTGACTTGCTTGAGAGTATACACCATAATTATTTAGACCATTTCCTGAAGCAACTGTTTTAACACCATAGGAATTAACGGTAACCGCAGCATTATTTCCTCCAGCTTGAAAACAACCAGCATTGTTGTTAATACCATTCACAGCTGTAGCAAAAACTCCAAAATTATTATTTGCAACGATAGTAGTTGAAATTGCTTCACCAGTCAATCCATAATTGGAAATTGACCCCTCTGTCGCACGTCCAATAACTCCTGAATTTTGAGTACCTCCAGTTGTACCAGCATCTAAACCAAAATTATTTGCAGCTCCAGAAACACTAATGTTTTCACCGCTATTTAAAGTGTTAGCACCATTCACAATAATGTTAGAACCAATCGAAAAACCATTTGATGTTGTTTGGCTATTCTCAACGATTAATCCAACTGGAGTGTTTTCCTGAATAACACTATTTACAGTGATGTGCACTCGTGCAGATGGAGATGTTGTTCCGACACCTATCTTGTTTTCACCATTTCCTGCAACTGCATTGTTGTCTGTAAAATAAATATTATTATTATTCATCGGTACTTCACGGTCACTCAATAATTCTCCGATAGTTTGTCCAACATTATTCCCAAAAGATACTTTCGTTGGATCTATTGTGCTCATTGATGTTCCATTGTGCGCACCTGTGGAAAATCCAGCAGGACCTTGAGGACCAACGGCACCTGTTAATCCAATTGGTCCTTGTGGGCCAACCGGACCCGTTGCTCCTTGAGGGCCTGTTGAACCAGTTAATCCTATCGCTCCTTGAGGACCAGCTGCACCTGTTAAACCTTGAGGGCCTGTTGGTCCCGCGATTCCTTGAGGACCCGTTGGGCCCGTTGAACCTGCAACACCCTGAATTCCTTGACAATCTAAAGCGTTATAAATTCCATTTCCATCAATATCTTCATTTAAATCTCCGATACCATTTCCGTTTAAATCCCAACAAGCTAAACCGCCTGTTTGAATATTCTTCCAATGAACTCTATTATGGTCATTTTCATCAATTACCAAAACTCTTGTTAATGTATCTACTTGCGTTACAGTTCTGATTCTTAAATCTCCGTCAATATCCAATTTAGCGTCAACGATATCAGCTGCTGCTGTATTCGCAGAATAGAAATTTCCAATACCCACCATTCCAAAGTTTGTTGCTGGCATCGTACTTGCTTTATTCGGTTCCATTCTTGCGACTTCTAGACCACTGTTTGATTGAGAAATGGGATCTCCTGTTCCAGTTACAGCAGTTGTTGTAGATGTGAAAATAAATCGCAAATTATCTGGACCATTATTTTGACCAGGCATTGTGCCTGAAACTTGATTGTCTCCCCAATTCACAACAGCATCCATTCGATCTGTACCCTCGTTTTTCAAACCGATATACATATTGTCGGTACCATTTGATGTAAAAGCTCCTATTTCCATCCAATTTCTCCATCCATCAGCCGCGCCTCCAGGCCCTAACAAAGTACCCGTATTATAACCCAAATGCAACAAAGATCTAGGTTGAGTAATTGGGTTGGAACCATCATAACTAATTGCAACTCGTGTAGTATTAGCATTCAAATTTAAAGGATTTGGAACACCAGGAGCATTTATAGAACTTACTCTTAGTCGTTCTCCCTGTTGGATTCCTCCTGGAGTATTGTTCCAATCTGTTTGAATAATAAATGGAGTGTTTTCTTGCCAACGCAGATAACTACTTAATGAACTCGTTCCTCCTGAAGAAATTATATCATTATCAATCCCTAAGCGCAAACCATCTTGCTCAGTCTCTCCCGAACCAAGAACTGCTCCTGCATCACGATAGGTAACTTGCATAAAACCATACGCTTCGTTTGCAGCTCCATTTTGGCGATCATAACTCATGTGAAACAAGGATTGCGGAGCAACATAGCCAAGAGGATGTCCTGGCGCACTTGTATAACCAAATGTATTTCCCAAAGCATAACGACCATTTGCTGTGTATCGAGCGATGTGTAAACCGTCTAAATCTACAGTGCTTCTCAAGTTGGCCATATCAATCGTGGTACTAGAAGTTGGCGCTCCAGTGAAACGAAAACACATGTCATCTTCCAAACCACCTTGGTTATCAGACCAATTCATTACTGTTTCTGTCCAATCGATGGCTGTACCAATTTGGCGTAAACCAAAATAACTCATGTCTTGATTATCTGTAAATGTAATCCCTGTTTTCATCCAAGGGCGATAACCATTTTGTTGAATGGGAGCTGTTCCGTTCAAATGCAGCAAGGAATAAGCACCTTTATCGTTGTAAATGTTTAACGTTGGTTGTGTTTGAAATGTACCATTTGGGCCAAGAAGCATGTAACCTGTGGTATTTACGGTTGTGTTTGTGTTACCAAATGTCGTGTAACCATCAATGTCATATTGGTTGGCGCTAGTTGTAAATGTTCCATTGAGTTTTGTTCTGTTAACACCGTTGGTTACGGTGCGCAACGGAAAGTTATTGTCAAAACCCAAATAGCGGGTTTGACCTATGTTTTGATTATTTGTAGCTGTGGTAGATTGAGAAACACCAATAAATGGCAGTATCATCAATCCCAGCACTAATTTTATTTTTTTCATACGTAATAAGTTTTACCTTACTACTTGAACGAACCCTCCTTTACTCTCATTTTTATTATACTCAATTCGATAAAAATAGACACCTTCTGTTACAGATTCACCATTGTATTTCCCATCCCAATTAAAAGTATTTTCACCAAAATAAACACGATTCCCCCATCGATTGTATACCGAAATGGAATAATCATAAATTCCTTGCGCTTCTTTGAAGGTGAAGATTTCGTTTAATCCGTCACTATTAGGAGTGAATATATTTGGCATTTCAATAATAACATCTGCACAGATCTCCGCACCAAGATATACGTTGTCAATATAATAATAGGCAAATTCACCACCTATTGAGTTTGTATCTATTTGTTGATAAGACGTATTTAATTGAGAATAGAAATTACCAATTGTCAGAAAGTTTTCTCCTCCGTTGGCTACAAATGAACCAGAAAGTTTTGTCCAATTAATATTATCAATAATGATTTCGGTTGAATTCCAATAAATTTGAGAAATCAACATTTCTTCACTACCCAAATCGCTTATTTGATTATTTGTAAGTGTAATCCCAATATTATTAGACGCGTAATCTACGCTGTCCAAAAGGGAAACATACATACACCAATAATATGTTTTTCCTGCAACAAGTTGCTCAAGTAATTCAACCTCCAAATACTCTCTATAGTTCGAAGCATTGATAGTTTGACCATAAGTTGCAATTCCTAAGTATCCATTTCCTTCTTGTGCTTCTTGATAACCCCAATCATTAACTGGAACTCCTCCTCCATTGCTTGCACAGGCATTGTAATAATCTGGTGATGCCATTGTCGGATTAAACCAAGTAGCTACAGCTTGAGGGTCGTTAGTTCCTGTCGGACAATAATCAAATTCCTCAAAGCTAGGATTTGGTACAAGATTTTGACCAAAAGCAATGCTTCCAATAAAGATAAATAATATGAGTAAAGGTTTGTTCAAATAATAAAGTTGTTAAATGACCAAGTTTCCTCAGTCTACTAAATTAATTCATTTTAAAAATGATTTAATCATATGCCTCTTCGGGTAAAAGGCTTTCGAAGTGCTTGCCTCCCGCAAACAAAGCTAACGAAATCAATGTACATTAGACGTCTTCGCCGTAAAAAGGGTTGGTTTCTGTGGTTTCAAAAAGTTAATTAATCAATAGTTTGAGTGAAAATTTTTAATTTTCACTCAAACTGCCAAATTCGGGAGGTGTTTTTTGAGAAAACCTATCCCTTCAATCGGGAACGAATGGCGCTGTGGGAAGTGATGTAAACGCCTAAGAAAATGACCAACATGTAGGCCATTTTTTCGAGGGTGATGGTTCCTGTGTAATCGGCTGCTATGCCCAGTGCGCTGAAGGAAAATGCGAAGAACATCACCATTACTGGTTGGAAATAAATGTAGGCGCTTGAAACAGATGGCGTGAGGTATTTTAAACCGTACATCGTAAGCAAATACGTCATGAAGGTTACGCCCACCACCACATACACAATTTTCAACCACGCTTCGGTTGGAATAACAGCGAAATTTGTTTGGAACAATTCAGTCAATACGGGTGGATACACGAACAACATTCCCAAGCCAAAGGTAAAGACATAGGTGATGACCGTTAAAGGAGAATATTTTTTCATCAATGGTTTTGCGATCACCAAGTAAATGGCATAACTCAAGGCGTTTATGAACAGAAAGAAATCGCCCAACATGGAATCGCCTTTTCCTGTTCCAGCGGTTAAGGTGAGTAAGATGGCACCGCTTGTTCCCAAGAGAATTCCAACTGCTTTTGTGACGGTAATCGATTCTTTTAAGACAAAAAACGATAGAATAACGACCAAAATTGGGTTGAAGGCCATAATGATTCCCGAGTTGATGGACGAAGATAAATTCAAGCCATGAAAAAAGAACAATTGATTAATGGCTACGCCGAACAATCCACAAAAAGCGAGTAAGAGTAAATCTTTTCGTTCCACACGTTCGCGCACAAAAAAGGCTTTCACCAACCAAAACAACACAGTTGCTCCAAAGGCTCTAAACAAGATGAAAACGTTGGGCGTTAAATAAGCTGGCATCACACCTTTCGCAAGCACGTGACTGGCGCCATACAATGTATTTACCAAGAAAAGTGCGATGTGCGCAGAAAGTGTTTTGTTTTTCAAAAGTAGAAACTTAAATTTGAATGGATATACTCACTTTGCCACCTAAACCTTTTTCGACGATATCAAACAATGTTTTGAGTGTCATGTTACTTCCATCATTTTCTACTCTGGAAATATACGTTCTTTTCTTATCAACCAAATAGGCAAGCTGTTCTTGTGTCAAGTGTTTATCTTCACGTGCTTTTTTAAGGAGTAATCCGATCTTAAATGACTCGAATTCACGCTCCAATTCATCACGTCGTTCTGTGCCTTTTTGACCGTACACTTCATCTTTAATTTCCTTCCATCCTCTCGTACTCATATCATTTCTTGTTTTTGCTGGCATAATAGTTCTGCATCAATTGCAACGCTTTCTCGATAAAAGTGATTTGTGACTAGTGACTAATTAAAAATTAAACGATTCTACCGCCGCAGCGACATCTTTCTTTGCATTGCCAATGAATACTTCTTCGCCGTTGATCATAAACGGACGTTTCAAAAAGGTGTATTCTTCCAATAAATACTTGCGGTAAT
>JBDKHH010000348.1:0-2759 GCA_039797785.1 Bacteroidota bacterium
ATTCGTTGGGCTGACTTTAAGGATCTTATTCAACCGTTTGGTTATAAAGCTTGTTGGTCTATGCCTATAATTGATTCCAGCAATGAAGTAATTGCAACTTTCGCCATTTACTACAAAGACACAAAAGAACCAAGTATACAAGAACATTTAATCATTAATCGAAGTGCACAAATTCTCAGAGTGATCATCGAAAATTATTGTCGTTTAGAGGATATTAAAATGGCAAATGATCGTTTCCACTATGTAACGAAGGCAACTTCAGATGTAATTTGGGACTGGGATATTCTCACCGATAAAATGTTTTGGGGAAATGGAATGTTTGAAAATTTCGGGCATCCAATTGAACCATTATCGGTAAATTCATTTGAATGGGCAAAATACGTTCATCCTGATGATCATGAACAAGTCATTAAAAGCATGCGCAAGCAGCTCGAGAGTGAGAATGAAAATTGGGAGTCTGAATACCGCTATTTGAAAGCTTCTGGCGAATATGCTATTATTTTGGATCGTGGATTTATTATTCGGGATCAACATAAAAAACCGATCAGAATGGTTGGAGCGATGACCGATATCACCTTCGAACGAAAACTTCAAGGATTATTAGAAAATGCTTCACGTCTGGCAAAAATGGGGACATGGGAAGTCGATTTGATACATTCTAAAGTGTTTTTCTCAAAAATTACACGTGAAATTCATGAACTTGACGATTCCTTCGTACCTACAGTTGAAAATGCAGTTCAATTTTATAAAGAAGGGAACAATCGAAATTCCATTGTGCAAGCAATGAGCGATGCCATAATGAATGGTGAATCATGGGACATTGAACTGGAAATTATTTCTGCTAAAGGAAATACAAAATGGATAAGAGCGATGGGGGAACCTGAGTTTGTTAATGGTAATTGTGTTAAATTATATGGTAATTTTCAAGACATCAATGAAAGAAAACTGGTTGAATTGAAGCTTCAAGAATTAAATGAAGTACTTGAACACAGAGCTAAGCAATTAGCCGTTTCGAATGAAGAATTACAACAATTTGCATACGTTGCTTCACATGATTTACAAGAACCCTTAAGAATGGTTTCTAGTTTTCTTACGCTTTTGGAGAAAAAATATGCGGAACAACTTGATGAAAAAGCCAATCAATACATTCACTACGCTGTTGATGGAGCCCAACGTATGCGTCATGTGATTCTTGACTTACTTGAGTATTCTAAAGTTGGTAACATCGATGAAGCACGGAAAAAAATCAATTTAAAACTGCTCATCGAAGAAATATTGATTCTACATAGAAAGCAAATTCAAGAAATTGAAGCGTCATTTATAATTGATCCTTTACCTACTATTAGTTCATTTGAAACACCGATACGTCAAGTTTTTCAAAATCTAATTTCAAATGGGTTAAAATATTATTCCAAAGTAGATAAACCCATTATCACAATAAGCGCCAAAGAAGATGAAGATTATTATGTATTTTCAGTAACCGACAATGGAATCGGAATTGATGAAATGTTCAAAGAGAAGATTTTCCAGATTTTTCAACGTCTGCACACCAAAGATCAATACCATGGAACAGGAGTTGGTTTGGCAATTTGTAAGAAAGTGATGGATTCGATGAAAGGAGAAATTTGGTTAGACACCAATTACAAAAAAGGAACGAAGTTCTGTTTCAAAATACCACGAAAATAGAATGAAGAAAATTTGGAGAAAATATACAACCTTTCTCTTTTTGAGTTATGGTAAACAAAGCAATTTATTAAGTGAATTGGATGTAAAAAAGGACACTATTTTTAAATATGTGCTATCCATCCTTTTACCTTTAAGCTTAATTGCCTTTGTACCTGGAATCTTCTACTCTTTTCATCTTCATTTAAATCTTCTTGGTATAGCTGATATCATAGCTTTCAGTTCGTTGATTTTTTTAACATTGCCAATTAAAATGGGGCTTTTGAAAAGAAAAATCATTTTTATTATTATCGCTTATTTCATTGCTATTGCAGGAATTTGGTTTGTAGGTCTTGTCGGCCCAGGACTTATTTTACTATTCGCTGCATGTTTATTCGGTATTGTATTTTTCCCGAATAAATATTCCCTTTATTTTGCCCATTTCAACCTTGGGATTATTTTATTTTTTGCAGTGCTACTCTACTTTGATATGTTCGAATGGCCGTTAAAAATTGAACGTGAACATATTTTGGAAGAATGGGGTGCTGTTACAGGCAATCTAATTTTAATGAGCTATTTGTTTGCTTTTTTAATCCCTTATGTCTTTACAAAGCTTCAAAACACCATAGATGAACAATTAATTTTGAGATTAAAATTACAATCAAAACAAGCTGAGTTAGAAAAGGCGCTTATAACCCTTGAACAAAAGAACCAAGAATTGGAACAATTTGCATATATCGCATCCCATGACCTTCAAGAACCTTTGCGAATGGTTTCTAGTTTTGTGGAAAAAATAGATCAAAAATATAGTTCTGTACTCGATGAAAAAGGAAAAACCTACGTGCAATTTGCCGTTGACGGATCTAAGCGAATGCGCAAAATGATAATTGATTTATTGGAATATTCTCGTTTTCAGCGTTCAAGTCAAGAGGCTGAATGGATCAACTTAAATGAAATCCTAGAATTGGAATTGACAACTTTTCAAGAAGAAATTCAAGCAACAAATTCTACTATAATTATCGATCAATTACCCACCATATTCGCGCCTAAATCTTCGATTATTCGACTATTTCAAAATCTCATTAGTAATGCCCTGA
>JBDKHH010000349.1:0-7334 GCA_039797785.1 Bacteroidota bacterium
CAACAGGTGTCTACTTTGAAGCTGTATCCTTAATGAAGTGTGATTACTATCCATTCGGTATGGAGATGCCGGGCAGAAAAATCACAACGGATAATTACCGTTATGGGTACAACGGGATGGAAAAAGATGATGAAGTGAAGGGCAATGGCAACAGCTATACAACCGAGTTTAGACAATATGATCCGAGGTTGGGGAGATGGTTGAGTTTGGATCCGTTGATGGCACAGTTCCCTAACATGTCACCTTATTGTTCCTTTAATAATAATCCGGTTTATTATACAGATCCTTATGGTTTAAGTGCAGGTGGTCCTGATGGTGAGCCAGTTATAGGTAATGAAGGATGTGAGAGTAATGATGGGGCTGTTGTTCAACAGAATAGTGGCAATTACCCAACAGAAGATGAATTGCTAAGGACTCAAGGAAATACAAAAACAGGTTATTGGAATTCTAAGACCTATGAGTTTATGAAAGATGACAAAACTTTCAAATATCAAGCTTCCCAAGTTATGAATATGGCAAAAAGAATGAATAGCAAATCTCAAGAAGTTTGGGGTTTGAAGCCTGTAACCGGAAACAACGTATTCTTTGATGCTACTACTGATGAAGGGTTTGGATATGTTTTGCTAATGAATTATAAAACGAGTAAAGGTAATTTGGTTGAAATAAAAATACCGTTGTATTATTATAGTGATATTGGGAATAGTTCAGAAAGTCAACCAACATTATCAAAATTGAACTGGGAGGATATTACCAATTTTGGAACAAACTGTCATGCTCATGCACTTGGATTGGTAGGGCATTTAAATAGTCCAGATCAAATAATTAAAGACGATTATAAGTTGTCATCTAAAAGAAAAGTTGGTGATGTTGGAGTCTTTAAAAAAGGTGATCATTCACTCAAAATTATTGGTGAAAAAAATGGTGAATTCATTTATTCATCGAATTGGATGGGAGATGAAAAAGTAGAAGGAACATGGGCGGAATTGCAAGAAAAACAGTTTATTGATAAAATTGGCAGTGCTATTAAAGAATCAGATTTTATTTGGTATGAAAAGAAAAAGTAAATTTTTTAATTTTTATTTTTTGTTGGTGTTATTACAGATTGTTGTATCTAGCTGTGATAATGGTGAAGTAATCGGGAGAGAACAAAATAACTCTACAAACCATCAGGAACATAAGGAATTGAATTCAAAATATACACCAGATTCATTGATTGGTAAATGGAAAATCCTGTATGTTGACTATTTGAGAGAGGATTCAGTAAAGTATAGAAAGATAGCAGATAAATCAATATTTTATCGGAGTAGATTTCTTGAAGAAGATTCAATGGTAATTGAGTTTGATTCTGATGGAACTTTAAAATTAAATAGTGCAGCAATTGGTGTTTGGAGTTTGAAAAATGATTCGATATCCTTGAGTGGCGAATTAGTTCGATTTAATCCTTTCCCCTTTTATTTAAATACTTCTTATGATGTAAAGATTGGAAATTTTCGACCTAATTACTGTTATATTTCTACAATGTTTTATTATGGAAATGGGAAGCGGCATCATATTGTGAAGTATACTATGACAAGAATTTAGTTAGGCACTCTTTACAGTGGTCAATATCGCCCAGGCTTCACAGCTTGGGCGTTTTTTATGAAGCCAATTGCTGAATTTGTTTCTTAGTAATAAACGCATCGATCAAGCGTGTAACTACTGTTTTATCTTCCTCATTCATTTTTTCGACAGCTCTAAATTGCTGCAGGAGTTTTGAATCCTCAATAGCGTTTTGTGCTTTTTCATCCAGTGTACCATTAACTATAAAGTCGATGGACACACCAAATACATTAGCGATCTTTTTCAGGGTATCAGCTGTGGGTTGTACTTCTTTTGTTTCGTATCGTACGAGTTGAGGAAGGAAGTGTATAAAGTGGGTTTTTTATGTGAAAAATGAGTGTTTTCCACTGTTGACCATCACCTTGCCTTTCGATAAATTTAGCGAACTAAAAAATCAAAAAGAATGAGTTCCGAACTAGCAAACAACAATAACTACTATCCAACTCAAATAGCCAACTTTGAAAATGGATTAATTGACTTTTTAAAGGCCCATAACCTTCCATCAAATGGTATATTTAATACTGTAGATGAGAGATTAAGAGTATTTTCTAACATTGAATATGTAATCAGTCTTATTGATCCACAATTATCTCAGAAATCAATATATCTTTCAAAATTTTTAGCAGCAAGTGCTTCTGGACTTTTTGACGCATCCTTAAATTACCTTTGGGATGAAACTATAATTCAGTTAAGAAAGAGAGTGGCTCAATTCGATCTTGAATATTTTTATGATAATACCGTTGGAGGAGATAGACGGAAAAATTATAAGAATGAAGAAGATTTGGTTAAACTTCAAGACAGTGAATTAATTAATGGGGCTAAGGAAATTGAACTAATCTCTGATGTAGGATATAAGCACCTTAATTTCATTAATTTCATGCGAAATTGGGCAAGTGCAGCTCATCCGAATAACACAGATATTACAGGGTTGCAGTTGTTGGCTTGGTTAGAAACATGTATTAAGGAAGTAATATCACTTCCTATTCCGAGTGGTGTTATTCAAATTAAAAAGCTCCTATCAAATATTAGAAAAGAACCTATTAATACAACAAATGCAGATGAAATAGGTGTGTTTCTAACTGAATTATCGGAGGAACAGTCTAATAGTTTGGCAATGGCATTATTTGGAATTTACACTAGAGAAGATACTGATAGCCAAACAAGACAAAATATTAAGATGCTTATTCCACTTTTATGGGATGCAATTGATGATGAAACTAAAAATTCATTTGGAATAAAATATGGCTATTTTTCAGCAAACCATGAAACAGAACAAAAGAAATTAGCACGCCAGTTTTTAGAAATTGTTAAAGGGCAAAAATATATCCCAGACGATTTAAGAATCCTTGAGATACAAAATACTTTGAGTAATCTATTAAATGCACATAGAGGAGGTAATAATTTTTATAATGAACCTCCTTTTGCCAGAGAACTTAAACGGATTGTTGGAGCACCACCAAAAATTCCCAAAGGTATCAACAAGCAATATGTATTAGCGCTCGTTGAAGTCTATTTAACAAACGGAAATGGAATAGCTTGGGATGCAGAACCAATATATTTAGAATTAATGAGTCATTTTGATAACCATCAAGCTACGATTGCTCTCTTGTCATTTACGACCGATGAAATTAGTAGTTCTCTTCAAATAAAACTTTGTCGTAATAAATATGTTGAGCTTCTTAAATTTTTAAAACTAAAAATCACAAATGCCTCGACTGTTGAACTTCTAGATTTTGTTTTAGTATTTAAAGGTGCACATTCAGAAATGAGAAATGATCATCGAGTTAAAAGGGTTTTAAAAAATTTAGAAATTCTAATTAAATAGTTCTCATAGATAAGACTCTTGAAAATGAAAAATGATGAAATAAAAATAACAATTGAATTAAGTGAAGTAGTTAACAAATGTCTTCGTCAAATAAAAAACACAACATTTGTTGTAGAATATACGATTAATGCAATAAACAAAATTAAAAATGATAAATTTCCACCACTTCAGGTTGATGGATTACCTTTTCGAATTGATGACCCCGAAAATGTTAAGGTGGAAATCTCCCCAAAGGAACAGTCAATGGATTGGATAATGAAAAAAGCATTTGAAGAATTTGTTTTAGGTTTGACTGAATCTCTAATTGAAGCACACAGAACTGTTAAGTTACTTGCTTATGCAAAAAAATACCAAAGGCAAAAAAATCAATTCCAAATAAATCAAGATATTGAAAAGATTAATCAACGTCCGCTCTCACTTCCATTTCCTATTCTAATTGATGAAATTGAATCAGAACTGAATTTGCCATTACAATTAAGTGTGGAAATGAAATCAATTAATAATCTTAGGAATTGCTTGGTGCATGATAACGGAATTGTTAATAAGAAGAGGTTAAATGATAAAGTAAAAGGGCAGCTAATATTGAAGTATATTGAATTAGTCGTGTTTGCCGAAAAGGAAGGTCAAATTGTTGAAGTTAAACTTCAAGATAAAATTAAAGGATTTAAAACTAATAGAATGCATACACAATTAAGACCAAAAAAATTAACATTCAGACAAGGTGATCTTGTTGTGATTAATCAAAATTTATTTAACAGTATTTCATACACATGTGTTCAGTTTGTACAAGGGATGTTTGATGCAATGCCAAAAGATTAAATCAATAAACATATACATTTTTCCAAATGCTCATTCCCAATTTCAAATACATTTATGCCGACACAAATGTTATAAGTAACATTTGTAAGGAAGGAGGATGCACTACAGATTTTCTAAGACATTTCCCACCTGGTGAAAATTACCTTCTTTGCCTTAGTACTTTCACTTTATATGAATTAAGTAAGAGCAAAGCTTTGATGCCACACTTTCGAAAGTTATTTGCATTATTTCCTTGTGCGATTTTATATTCTTATTTTCCTTTGGGTTACAAGGAAGTCAAAATGATTTTGGGTGAAATTAAAGAGGTTGACCCAGTACTTTTGACACCTCAGGCAATAATGATCGAAGGAAAAAAGATTCATCCAGATTCTTTGGATATTGTTCTACAAACACCTAGTGTTCTAAAGGCATTTGATTTTATTGAAACAAAGACTGAGGAATTGTTTATCGAGTATTCGACTCTCCTAGAAAAGGAAGAATTCAAGGAGTTGAAAAATAAAAACTTTAATAGAAATCAGTTTGTCAATGTGTTTAAGAAATATGAATTGAAACACCGATTTTTTGGAGGGAAGAATATTGATATTGAACCAGACAAATTTTCCAAAATGAAAACACTTGAAGTTCTTGGACAAGGGCTTTACTATAAATTTTACTCAGATTCTAAACGAAAAATATCAAGAAATGATGTTATTGATATTTTGATCATGACAACAGCTCCCTATTGTCATACGTATGTATCAGAAAGTAATTGCATTGATATTTTCAGAAAGATTGTACGGACGAATAAATCCACTATTTCGACTAAATTCATGACAATAAGCGATTTGAAAAAATAGCGAATTAAGCATAAGGAAATCATAGATTAATTTTAAAGATGCCCTTGATGTTTAGTATTGATACATTTTAGCTTTTTCTAAGACCCAATCTGCAATTGGGGTTGCAAATTTCATGGAATATTCGATCATAATTACCATGACACCTATTTTCCACCATAGTTGAGGTTCAGCAATGAAAAGAAGAAATAAAATCGGATAGAATATTCTAAATGCCTTAACATCTACAGAAGTATAGCATTTTAGAAATTCCTTAAGGCTGGTAGGATTGAATTGATTGTTATCATTTCGTTTTTGTTTTTTTAGTAGGTGAGCAGTTTTCATGGCATAAAAAAAGGAGAAGTTTCGTTCTCCTTAATTGTTTCTATCGTTTAATAGGCATCTTTTAGAATGCATATTTCTTATATACTTTAATTGAATTTTGATGAATTTCAGCTTGTGAGGCGTCTTTCCATTTAAATTCTGAAATAGGTTTGTACAAATCAGTTTTGCTCACATTTTTAGATGTGTTTTCATTGCTTTCTGATGTACTTTTTGACGATTTGTTGATTGAAAACTTACCCATTTTTCTCAAAGTTATGTGCAAAGGAATAAAAGTTTATTCGTTGTGCCAAAGATTTCATGTTAATTATTGAAAATAATGATCGTATGTTTTACCTATGGGTTTGTTTATTTTTTTGATTAGACAAATGTAAAGCGAATCCTTTTCTTTTGTCTAAAGTCTTTAATAGCAAAAGTAAGGGTTAATACCTATGAAAACAGGTGGGTTTGCGTATTGTAGAGGTAGGGTGAACTTAGTAGTTTTATCGTGGAAAATTGTTTTTAATACAATCTATTTCTTTTTGATTTAGATACACTTAAGGTTTCATGATGATCAATTGGTTCTGTAGTTATTTGAAAAGCGGATATTCTTTATTGAGATTACGTTTTTTGCTTGTTTCAACATTCGTTTTTAGTTTTTATTTCACCTCTCATTCAGCGATTGAGCGTTATTTTAATCGGTTGACACCGGTTGTAAATGGCGGAACATATACGACGTATGATGATAAGTTTTACGACATGCAGTCGAATGGCAACTGGCAGAATGAATTTACTAATTTTCAGGTAAAGAACCGTGTTCGCTTGGGGATTTTGCCGGATGCACCTTTGGTAACGAATTTCGCAGGGAGTGTCGTTTTATCGATTGTTTACAAGCAGTGGAATGTATCGAACTCAAGTTTTCAGGATGTGTCTATTTCACGTACTTTGACTGTTAATTTCGATGCAACAGGAACGGCTATCATCGATGATTTATCGACCGCAGAGTTTAGTGGAGGCCATCATGTGAAGGTTGTTGTAAGTTCGGTAAGTGGGTTACCGGCAAGTTCGGTTTATTTGGAAACAGAGATTGATGTTGAACGTTACTATGCCTTTGATGGACTTGCACCACAGGGATTACAAGCAAATATCTCTCCGGATGGGAAATATGTTGATTTTAAATGGCACGCCAAGAAGGGAGCTGAGAGTTATGAATTGGAGTGGGTGCATGTAAATGACTACACGATGACTTTTGGCGTTTATGCTTTGAGCAGTTCCTTGTTGTATAATTTTTATTTGAATTCCACACGTGTAGAAGTAAGCGGTAGCCATTATCGTATACCGAATATTTTTGATCATGGCTATATTGTTTATAGAGTTAGGGCGATAGGTAAACATGGTAGTTTATTTGATAAGCGCAAGGAGGGAGCTTGGGATGTTGTTCAAGAGTCAGGAATCGTATCGGCGATTGCAACAGGTCATTCACTTGCGATTACCACGGAGTATGATGAGAAAATGAATTGGACGCATCAAGTAGGATATACGGAGGGCGGTAAACGCTTTGAGGGTGTGAGTTATTCAGATGGTTTGGGTAGAGGACGTCAGAGTGTAGCTATGAATCCAGTGAGTAATCAGGTGATCGTATCGAATGTTTATTACGATGATATGGGTAGGGGCGTAGTGAGTGATTTGCCGACACCTGTTTCATCTGAGACGATGCATCATTTTATGAATTTCAATTTATCGATTGTTGATCAATCACCCTATAATTATGTTGTATTTGATGGAGCAATGTACAATTGTGTTTCACCAGGTTTAGGTTTTTCGAGCGCATCGGGAGCAGGAAAGTACTATTCAAGTTCAAATACGAATCAAGAAGGTTCGAATAGTATGGTTCCAGATGCAGAACATTTCCCCTTTAGTCGTGTAAGATACAAGGATGATTATAGTGGCCGTGTCAA
>JBDKHH010000350.1:0-33322 GCA_039797785.1 Bacteroidota bacterium
GCTGGATAAAATTGATAATCATTCAACACAATATCAAAGTTTCCTGATTTCATTTTTTTTGTCCAATAAAAATTAGGCTTACCATTACTCAACACTTGTCCTTCAATTGATGGAGCAAAAACTGTCTCGTTATTAAACGTATAAGCCTTATTTTCTTGCCATACCACAGAGAGGTTCACATCCTCTTGACCCCATAAAATGGAGACTGGAACTAAAATAAATACAAAAAAAGTATATCGCTTTAAAAAAGAAAACATCATGTCTAAATAAATCATTTTACAAATATGTTGGTATTCCGATGACAAAACAAAAAAACGTAACAAATCTTTGATTATTTTGTTTGATTTATAATATTTGTAACCTTAAATTAAATTTTGCGTTATCTTTGGTCAGATTTCGTTGTTACATTAACAAACATAAATGAAAGGACTTAAACGTATACTAGCTACTTGTACATTCATTGCTTCATTCACTGGAGTGAATGCACAGGACCCAACGTTTACGCAGTTTTATGCAAACCCGTTATATTTGAATCCAGCCTTTGCAGGTTCAAATGGATGCCCTAGATTTGCTTTAAACTACCGTAATGAATGGCCACAATTAACTGGAAACTATGTTACATATAGTGCATCTTACGATCAATATTTTAAAAATATTTCTGGAGGATTTGGAGTTTTAGCAACACATGATCAACAAGGACAAGGAACAATTAATACCTCAATGTTGGGATTAATCTATTCTTATCACTTATCGCTAGGAAGAAAATGGAAAATGATGTTTGGTGCTCGAGCGTCTTGGTATCAAAAGTTTTTGGATTGGGATAAACTGACTTTTGGCGATATGATTGACCCAAGAAGAGGATTTATCTATTCAACTGGTGATGTTCCACGTGGTGGGTCTCGTGGTTTCTTTGATGCTTCAGCTGGAATGGTTGTTTTTAATAAGAGCTTTTTTGCGGGTGCTGCTTGGCATCATATGAATCGACCAAACGAATCAATGATTATTGGTGAATCTAAAATGCCTTGGCGATTTACAGGACACGTTGGTGCTGAAATTAAATTGGGTTCTAAATCCAAATATTCCAATTCAACATCGATTATGCCAAACGTAATCTATCAATATCAAAATGGCTTCCAAGAATTAAGTATTGGAACATATGTAAAATATGGGTCGTTTAATGTTGGTGCATGGTACAGAAATAGAGATGCGTTTATTTTAAGCATCGGAATTAATACAGGTAAATTTAAATTAGGATATAGTTATGACGTAACTGTTTCTAAATTAAATAACGGAGTTTCAGGTGGTTCACATGAGATTTCGATGGGAATAAATTTAAATTGTAAAACAAAACCAGCTTCGTTTAGAACGATATCTTGTCCATCATTCTAAAAAAAAATGTAACTTTTTTTGTTGTGTACGTTTAAAGATTAAATTTGCGAATTGAAATTATGAAAAATCAAATCAAAAATATGCAGTGGTTTAAATACGTTGCGGTTGTATTAGGAGGTGTTATCATAGCATCTTGTGCTCGTGAGGGTTCTTCATCTACAGGATGGGATTACAACAATCCAAAGCAAGGAGGTTTTCAGAAAGTTCCTTTTATTGACCAAGAAACAGGACCAGGTCTTGTATTGGTTGAAGGTGGTACCTTTACAATGGGTAGAGCTGAGCAAGACGTAATGTACGATTGGAATAACCGTGCTACTCGTGTTACAGTTTCTTCATTTTACATGGACCAAACAGAGGTAACTAACTTTAACTGGTTGGAATACCTTTACTGGATCTCTAGAGCGTACAATGAAAACTATCCAATGGTTTACAAAAATGCTCTTCCTGACACATTGTGTTGGAGATCACCACTTGGTTTCAATGAGAAATACGTTGATTATTACTTAAGACACCCCGCTTACAGAGACTATCCTGTTGTTGGTGTATCTTGGTTGCAAGCAAACGATTTCTGTAAATGGAGAACTGACCGTGTGAATGAGTACATTCTTATTCGTGAAGGAATTTTAGCATGGAATACAGCTCAAGCTGATGAGGCAACATTTAATACAGATTCATATTACGCAGGTCAATACGAAGAAGCAGTTGTTAAAAATGTTCAAGATTTAGATCCTTCTCATATTCAAGGTAAAAAATTAGGAACGCGTATCGTTCGTATGGAGGATGGTATCCTTTTACCGCGCTACCGTCTCCCAACTGAAGCTGAATGGGAATTCGCTGCAACTGGTTTGATTGGAAACTTACAAGAAGGAACTGAAAATATTTCTGAAAGAAGAATTTATCCATGGAATGGTCACTGGGTTCGTAACGATGACGAGCAATTCCAAGGTGCTATCCGCGCTAACTTTGTTAGAGGACGTGGAGATTACATGGGGGTTGCAGGTAACTTGAATGACGGTGCTGATGTAACTGCTCCAGTTGAATCTTACTGGCCAAATGATTATGGTTTATACCACATGGCAGGTAACGTTTCTGAATGGGTACTTGATGTTTATCGTCCTTTATCTTCTGAAGATTTTGATGAATTCAGACCATTTAGAGGAAATGTTTTCAAAACAAAATTATTGAACAACGAAGGTTCTGTTGATTTGAAAAATGCTCAAGTTAGCTACGACGTTCACGGAATGAAAGAATACTTAAATGAATTCGAGCGTGTTCGTTACCAACGTATTTCAGCTGACAAGCATGATCCATCTTCAAAAGAGTTTGCTACTTTGAATGATACAATCATCCCGAAAGGAGTAAATGCGAATGTTCAATCAAGAAACCCAGTTCGTGGAGGAAATGCTCCTGACCCGTTCTATGTTTCTCACAATAAAATTAAAGATTCAATTGAGCTTGACTTATTAAAACAAATCAATAGAGTTTTAGATGAAGCAATCGCGTTGAAAAATGAGAAGTTCGATAATGACGCTTCTACATTAATTCAAGATCGTTTGTTCGGTGAGATTTTTGCTGATGCGATTAGAACAAGTAAAGATGGAGAAGAGTATGCTTTTGAAGTTATCTCCATGTTGCGCGAAGGTTTTGGTGATTACATTTTAGATACACCAGGTAAATTAAAATACCGTAGTGTAACAGAAGAAGAAAACATCGGACGTTTGAATTATAGAAAAGATGATTACATTGACTACAAAGACGGTGATATCGAAAGTTCTATTTACTACGCAAATGATGATCGTAAAAATGCTATTAACCAAGCAAATCGTGATCCTAACTTGATCATGTATCAAAATGAGCACGAAGAATTTGGTTTAAATGGTTCAACTGTTAAACCAGGTGATAGAACATCTTGGCCAACAACTTTGGTTTCTGATAAATCAAGAGTTTACAAAGGTGGTTCATGGAAAGACCGAGCATATTGGTTAGCAGCTGGAAATAGACGCTTCTTAGACGAAGACAAATCGACAGATGCAATTGGATTCCGATGCGCAATGGATAGAGTTGGTTCTCCAGTAGGAATGAACTACGGTCGATCTAAAAAGAAAAAATAATACATATTCAATAAAAAGAAAGCCCGTTTTTAGCGGGCTTTTTTAATGCAAAATAAAATGAAAGAACTCTTCGAACTCTTTTATAAAACTAGTGGTGTTTGCACTGACACGCGAAAAATTGAAAAAGACTGTTTGTTCATTTGTTTAAAAGGAGCAAATTTTAATGGTAATTCATTTGCTGAACAAGCTTTAAAGGATGGAGCAAAATTTGTGATTGTAGATGAGAAGGAATTTCAAACAGATGAACGAATCTTTTTAGTAGAAAACACCCTACTCTATCTTCAAAAATTAGCCAATTACCATCGTTTGAAGTTTACTATTCCAGTAATCGGAATCACTGGAAGCAATGGAAAAACAAGCTCAAAGGAATTAATTAACGCTGTCCTTTCAAGTCACTATTCTGTTCTCGCAACGATTGGCAACTTGAACAATCAAATTGGTGTTCCACTCACTTTATTGCGCCTAACACACGAACATGAAATCGCCATAATCGAAATGGGGGCAAATAAGTTCAAGGACATTGAAGAATTATGTGATATTGCTGAACCAACACACGGTATAATAACGAATATTGGAAAAGCACACTTAGAAGGATTTTTGAATTTTGAAGGAGTTCTAAAAACAAAGAAAGAACTATACGACTCCGTGTCCAAAAACAAAGGAACGCTTGTCTATAACAACGATGATGACGTATTAAAATTCAACTTACCAAAAGGTATTGATACGATTTCATACGGTACATCCAATGATTCGTTCATAAAGGGTGAATTGGTGAATCTTTCCCCTTTTGTTGAATTAAAATGGTCAACTACAAACTATCAATCTGACCTAATTTCAACGCAAATGATTGGGAAATATAATTTCTACAATTATTTAGCTGCTATTAGCTTTGGAATTTGTTTTAATGTTCCTTTTGAAAAAATAAATTCAGCGATTGCGAACTATTCTCCTGAAAATAATCGTTCACAAGTTAAAAAAACCGAACGAAACACATTAATTCTGGATTGTTATAATGCAAATCCAACGAGTATGAAATCAGCATTAGAGAGTTTTGCCTTGATTAACCATCCAGATAAATACTTCATTATTGGCGACATGCTTGAATTAGGTGAAGAATCAATGAAAGAACACCAAGCAATTTCAGATTTGGTTAAAGAGCTAAATCTACATGGATCTGCAGTTGGTCCTCTTTTCGGTGCGCTTCCGGAACATTCATTCGACATTCATTTCGCTACAAAAGTAGAAGCTATTGCTTATTTTGAATCAACGACTCTTTCTGATAAACTCATCTTACTGAAAGGATCTCGAGGAATCGGACTTGAATCGTTAGAAAAATCCTTGTAGGCAAAAAATACAGCATAAAAAAAGGGCGACATTTATTTGTCGCCCTTTTTCGTATCATTTAGTCTAATTAAGCATTCAAAATACCTCTAGAAATAACAATTTTTTGAACTTCAGAAGTTCCCTCATAAATCTGAGTAATTTTCGCATCACGCATTAAACGTTCAACATGGTATTCTTTTACGAAACCATATCCACCGTGGATTTGAACGGCCTCAACCGTTTGCTCCATTGCAACTTTAGAAGCATACAATTTAGCCATTGCACTTGATTGACCGTAATCTCTTCCATTGTCTTTATCCATCGCAGCGCGGTAAACTAACAATTTAGCAGCTTCAATTTCAGTTGCCATATCTGCCAATTTGAATGCAATTGCTTGATGTTTTGAAATTTCTTTTCCAAATGCTTTACGCTCTTTCGAATATGCTAACGATAATTCCAAAGCTCCTCCAGCAATTCCTAAAGCTTGTGCAGCGATACCAATACGACCTCCAGCAAGAACTTTCATTGCGAATGTGAAACCAAATCCATCTTCACCAATTCTATTTTCTTTAGGCACTTTAACATCATTGAACAACAAAGTATGTGTATCACTTCCACGAATACCCATTTTATCTTCTTTAGCTCCAATAATGAATCCTTCCATACCTTTTTCAATAATGAAAGCATTGATTCCTTTGTGACCAGCTTCAACATTTGTTTGAGCAATCACTAAGTAAGTAGATGCTGAAGAACCATTTGTAATCCAGTTTTTCGTACCATTCAATAAATAGTGGTCTCCCATATCGATTGCAGTTGTACGCTGAGATGTTGCATCTGACCCTGCTTCAGGTTCTGACAAACAAAACGCTCCAATTTTCTCTCCTTTCGCAAGAGGAATTAAATATTTTTGTTTTTGTTCTTCTGAACCATATTTTTCTAATCCCCAACAAACCAATGAATTGTTCACTGACATACAAACAGAAGTTGAAGCATCAACTTTAGAAATCTCTTCCATTGCCAAAACATACGACAATGTATCCATTCCACTTCCACCGTATTCAGGACTTACCATCATTCCCATAAAACCTAATTCACCTAATTGCTTTATTTCTTCAGCAGGGAATCGTTGGTTATTATCACGATCAATAACGCCTGGTTTCAATACATTTTGTGCAAAATCTCTAGCAGCTTCTTTAACCGCTAATTGTTCCTCTGTTAATTCGAAGTTCATAGTATATTCTGGTTTTATTTATATCTTGTACTCGTTGCAAATTTAGTGGAATAATTTTATTTTTCAGCTTTAAAACGTTATGAGTAATTACGAAATTATTGGATTAATGTCTGGAACCTCAATGGATGGTTTAGATATTGCCCATGTCAAGTTTGATTTCAATGCAGATTCAAATGATTCTTTCGAATTGTTAAACACTGATACTGTGCCAATTCCAGATGAATTACTCCGAAAACTAATGGATGCACCAAACTTTTCTGTCACTCAATTATTGATGCTTGACAAAGAATTTGGTCGATTTTTAGCAGATTCTGTTACAAAATTCATTGATCAAAAGAAAATTGTTAAAAATAGCATTAACGCCATTGCGAGTCATGGACAAACAATTTTACACCAGCCCAACAATGGTTTCACGCTTCAAATAGGCTGCGGCTCTACCCTTTCCTATTTAACCGACATCAACGTAATCAATGATTTTAGAACAAAAGATATTGTCGCTGGTGGACAAGGAGCTCCTTTGGTTCCAATTGGTGATTTCGGACTTTTCTCCGATTTAGCGGAAGGATTCTTGAACATTGGTGGATTTGCAAATGTCAGTTTCAAAAAAGACGATTCAATTGTGGCGTATGATATTTGCCCTGGCAATCTTCCACTGAACAAACTCGCACACGCAAAAAATCTGGCTTACGATAAAAATGGAGAATTGGCTAAGTCAGGTGAAATCAACTTTTTCTTGTTGGATTTATTGAATTCATTGGACTATTATCTATTGGACGGACCAAAATCACTTGGTACAGAATGGATTGAGGAATTTTATTATCCCAAATTGAAATTTGACAAAGAAATCGAAAACAACCTGCGAACAGTAGTAGAACACACAGCAATTCAAATAAGCAATGTTCTAAATTCGGCAAAATTGAATTCAGTACTTGTAACTGGTGGCGGGGCAAAAAATGGATTTCTCATTGAACGAATTCAACATTATTTTAATGGTGAACTCATTTTACCGGAGCAAAAAATCATTGATTTTAAAGAAGCAATCGTGTTTGCCTATCTTGGCGCACTTTATTTAGATAAACGACCAAATGCATTATCCAGTGTAACTGGAGCCAAAAAAAACACGATTGGTGGCGTGTTTCATTTACCAGGTTGACAAACGTCACTTTTTCACATCTCAGTATTGGTAACTTATCAAATATTTAAAAGCAAATAGCCATTTCTTTATATAACTTTGCATGTTTAGAAAGAACTATACGATGAAAGATTTACTTGAACGATTTGAAAATAAGCGCCCTGAGATTGTATTTGAATGGAAAGATGCAGAAACTGAAGCAGAAGGTTGGGTTGTAATTAACTCATTACGCGGAGGTGCAGCAGGAGGCGGGACACGCATGCGTGCAGGCTTAGACAAACGTGAAGTTGAATCTTTAGCAAAAACAATGGAAGTTAAGTTCACTGTTGCTGGTCCACCAATTGGAGGTGCGAAATCAGGAATTAACTTCGACCCAAAAGATCCACGTAAAGAAGGTGTTTTAAGAAGATGGTACGCTGCTGTAACACCTTTATTGAAACATTATTACGGAACTGGAGGAGACCTAAACGTTGATGAAATTCACGAAGTGATTCCAATGACCGAAGATTGCGGCGTTTGGCATCCACAGGAAGGCGTTTTTAACGGCCATTTTCAACCAAGAGAAGCACAAAAAATTAATAGAATTGGTCAATTGCGCCAAGGTGTCTTAAAAGTCATCGAAGATTCAAACTTCACACCTGATATTGATCGTAAATATGTTGTTGCAGACATGATCACTGGTTACGGTGTTGCACAATCTATCAAACATTATTATTCAATTTGGGGTGCTTCGACAGGCTCAGCAACCCAAAATTCAGTTGAAGGTAAAAAAGTAATTGTTCAAGGATGGGGAAATGTTGGTTCTGCAGGAGCCTATTACCTAGCTCAGCAAGGAGCGAAAATCGTTGGTATAATTGATCGCGTTGGTGGATTAATCAATGAGGAAGGGTTCTCTTTCGACGAAATCAAACAATTGTTCTTAACAAAAAATGGGAATGAATTATCACACCCAAATTTAGTATCCTACGACGAAATGAATGCGCGTATTTGGGATTTGAAGGCAGATGTCTTTATTCCATGTGCTGGGTCAAGAATGATTACAGAAGATCAGTTAACAAGAATGATTGCAGGTGGAATGGAAGTTATTTCTTCTGGAGCGAATGTTCCGTTTGCCGATCCGCAAATTTTCTTTGGACCAATTGCTGACAAAGCGGACAATTCAATCTCAATTATTCCAGATTTCATTTCAAACTGTGGAATGGCGCGTGTTTTCGCATATTTAATGAGTAATGATTTAAAAACGTTGAGCGACGAAGGCATTTTCAACGATACAAGTGATATAATTTTTGAAGCATTGAAAAACACTCATGCAAAAAATCCAGGTAAAACAGGAATCGCTAAAGCAGCATTCGAAATTGCATTGAATCAACTCGTATAACCATGGAGATTATTGTTGTTCTTACATTTATTTTAGGTTATGTTGCCATTACAATGGAGCATAGTTTAAAAATTGATAAGTTAATTCCTGCTTTATTAATGATGGCAGTTTGTTGGGCAACAATTGCTTTAGGCATTGATTCGTTTACCCAATGGTTTGATCCACACGCGAGTAAATTAATGGATATTACGACGTTGAATCATGAAGGTCGTCAAGAATTATTGGAAGGAACTCTTTTGCATCATTTTGGCAAAACAGCTGAAATCCTAATCTTTTTAATGGGCGCAATGGCGATTGTTGAAATGATTGATCATTTTGAAGGATTCAATACCATTAAAAAAATGATTAAAACACGAAGCAAAAGAATGTTACTTGTTATTATTTCATTTTTAGCTTTCGGTCTTTCAGCAATAATTGACAACTTAACTGCTACAATCGTTCTAATTACCATTTTACGTAAAATCATACCAGATCAAACAGACCGAATGTGGTATTCAGGATTCATTATTATTGCAGCAAATGCAGGTGGAGCCTTTACCCCTATTGGTGATGTAACAACAACTATGCTTTGGATGGCAGGAAAAGTCTCTACAGGTAAGTTAATTGCATTATTGAGTCTACCGTCTCTTTTAAACATACTCGTGCCACTTGGAATTGGAATGTTTTTACCAGTATTTAAAGGAAACATTGAAGTGCATGAAGAAAAAACGCATCAAAACAAATACGGCGCTTTAATGTTGTATGTTGGTTTAGGATTAGTAGTTTTTGTGCCAATTTTTAAAACGTTCACCCATCTACCTCCTTATATCGGAATGATGCTATCCTTGTCGCTTTTCGCTATTCTTGCTGAAATTGTTTCGCACAGATCCATTACATTTACATCTCCTGGAGAACCGAATAACATTCACGATCACAAAGGTCCAACCATGCGCGCTTTGTCGCGAATCGAAATGCCTTCTGTACTGTTTTTCCTTGGTATTTTAATGACAGTTGCAGCAATGGAATCTCTTGGTTTGATTTTCCAATTTGGTCAGGATGTAAACGCCCGCATTGATGAAAACGTATTTGTCACACTTCTTGGAGTAAGTTCAGCCATTATCGACAACGTTCCATTGGTTGCTGCGAGTATTGGAATGTTCCAAGATGCACCAGATGCAAATGTTTGGCACTTCATCGCTTACGCAGCAGGAACAGGAGGCTCAATGCTTATTATCGGTTCAGCAGCAGGAGTTGTTGCAATGGGAATGGAAAAAATTACATTTTTTTGGTACTTAAAAAACATAACTTTATTGGCGCTATTGGGTTATATTGCTGGAATAGGTGTCTTTTTATTAATTGCTTAAAAACGAATACAAATTAAAACTTAAAAATATGAGTATGTTTCATTTATTACAAATCGCTCCAGAAGGTGGAGATAAAGCAGCAGCAACAGGAGTTAAACAAGTTCCGATTTGGGATATTCTTCAAGATTCAAATGCTGGAATTGGTTGGTTGGTCAACTTGTTATTAGTATTGATGTTCGGTTATGTTGTATTTGTTTTCGTTGAGCGATATTTGGCAATTAGACGTGCTAGTAAAGCAGAAGCAGATTTCATGAGTAAAATCAAGGATTATTTGAAAGATGGTAAAGTTGATCAAGCAAAAGACTTATGTAGTCGCTCAACAAGTCCATCTGCACGAATTTTAGAAAAAGCAATTGAGCGTCTTGGAAAACCAATGGAAACAATTACGGCTGCTATTGAAAACACCGGAAAATTGGAAGTTCTTCGTTTGGAGCAACGCACTTCATTTTTAGCAACTGCTTCAGGAGCTGGACCAATGTTAGGTTTCCTTGGAACAGTAGTCGGAATGGTTGTTGTATTCATCGATTTAGAAAATTCTGCGACACTTGAATTGAAAGTAATTGCACCAGGGATTATGACCGCGATGATTACAACTGTAGAAGGTTTGATTGTTGGTATTGTTGCTTTCATGGGACATAACTTTTTACAATCTATGATTGGTAAAGTAGTCTATCAAATGGAAAACACTGCTTTAGAATTTACAGATTTCTTGCATACACCTTCTAAATAATTCACCATGGATTTTAGTTCAAGAAATAAAGTCAAAGCGGAATGGGGAATGGCCTCCATGACCGACTTGGTGTTTCTTTTGTTGATATTTTTCATCATCATGAGTTTGATGTCAAACAATCAGACACCTATTGATCTGCCTGATGCGAATCAGGAAATTCCACCCTCTCAAAATCCAGTCGAACCAACGGTTATTGTAACGGAAGACAATCGTTACGTTGTAATGCCAGGTGGTGACATGGAAAAACCAATGGAATTTGAAGAAATTAAGACTTTAGCTGCAGCAGCTGTTGAAAGTTCAGGGAAAATGAAACTTAAAATAGCTGGACACCGTAATGCAAGTTACGAAGCTGTTTTTCAAGTTCTGGCACTTTCACAAGCCAACTCATGGGATCCTGTTTTAGCGTACGATAAATAATAAACTTATGGCAACATTACCGATAGTATTTCCGAAAGATCGAAAATTTGGCATCGCTGCCACTGGAGTGACGTTGCTTGCCTTGTTTATTTATTTGTATTTCACGACTATTTTAATGGCCGATCCTGCTCCTGCAGATATTCCACCAGTTGTGACGGAAACGACAATTGAACAAATTGAGTTGAAAAATTTAGTGGTTGAAACAGGTGGTGGAGGAAGCGCTGGTTCTCCTTCAGATGATCCAATTGACAAGCCGAAACCACAAACGGAAAAAGTTTTGGTTCAAAATAAGCCATCAAATACACATCACACTTCAGGTCAGTCAACAAACAACACTTCACCAAATTCGAACAATCCAAGTTCATCTGTAAAACCTTCAGAGAATCCATTTACTTCTGGAGGAATAAACGGTAAAGACGGACCGAGTAAAGAAGGGAAATTTGGTCCAGGTCAAGGACCAATACCTGGTTCTGGTCCTGATTCTGGTGGCGGAAATGGAAGAACACGTTTAAACAACGTATCAATTGATCATATTGAGTCTGAACGAGATGAGATTATTTATTTAAAATTGACGGTTGACGCTAATGGGAACGTTGTATCTGCTATTTCAACATCCAAAACGACAACAACAGATGCGCGTATTATCAATCAAGTGAAAGCGGCTGTAATCAGTCAAGTGAAATTTTCAAAATCACCTGGATCTGGTCCTGTTCAATTGTTCTATACGGTAAAAATTGATGGTAAATAAGGACTATTCGAAAACAATCGATTGGTTGTTTCAGCAATTTCCTTCTTATCAAGCTATTGGCGCTGCAGCATACAAGCCTGATTTAGGTAATATCATCCATCTTCTTGACGAACTTGGTAATCCTGAAAAGGAACTGCGTTTCATTCATATTGCAGGTTCGAACGGCAAAGGATCTACCTCTTCCCTACTTGCTTCCATTTTAAAAGAATCAGGGGAAAAAGTTGGTTTGTTTACATCTCCACACATTCAAGACTTCAGAGAACGTATTCGTGTGAATGGTGAAATGATTTCAGAGCAGTCTGTGATTGATTTTTGCCGACCGTTTCAATCGAATCAACTGCAAATTGAACCGTCTTTCTTTGAAATTACTTTTGCCATGGCATTGGAACATTTCAAAAAAGAAGCATGTACTATTTGTATCATCGAAACAGGGCTCGGAGGACGCTTAGATGCGACGAACTGCATAACTCCTCTCCTATCTATCATTACAAACATTTCACTTGAACACACACAGTTTTTAGGAAATACACTCGAAGAAATAGCATTCGAAAAAGCAGGTATAATAAAACCTAATGTTCCTGTTATAATCGGAGAAACAACGGAAGAAACGAAAGACGTATTCACAAAGCAAGCTGAGTTAAAAAAATCTTCAATTCAATGGGCTGAGGATTTTATATCAAACGAACTTTACCATTTCCCACTTTTAGGCAGTTATCAGCGTAAGAATTTCAGAACCGTTCAGTGTACTTTGGAAATTCTAACTCAAAAAGGATTTTCAATCACGCAAGAGACAATTCAACGCGGATTAGACCATTTAGCTGAAAATACCGGATTTTATGGCAGAATGCAATTGGTCAGTGAAGAACCGAACCTAATTCTTGATGTTTCGCACAATGTAGATGGGATTCAGAAAACATTGGAAAGCATTCAACACATCAATCAAGGTCAGCTTCATATTGTATACGGAACAAGTTCTGATAAGAATTACGAAGAAATTGTCGATTTATTTCCGAGTGATGCGCAGTTGTATTTCTCCACATTCACCAATCTTAGAAGCATAACAATTGAACAAATTGAGCAATTGATGGATAAAAAGGAGATAAAAGCAAAAGTTTTTTCCAATGTTAAAGATGCAATTAAGGAAGCACAATTAACTGCAAACAAGGAAGATACTATTTTGGTTTTCGGTAGCTTCTTCTTGATCAGCGATTTTTTTTAATTTTTTTTCATAAAAACGCTTGTTAAAACAAAAAAGTGCCTTATATTTGCACTCGCAATAAGGAAATCAAACGCGATTTCTTGCAAACCTCAAAAGGGAGATTAGCTCAGCTGGTTTAGAGCACCTGCCTTACAAGCAGGGGGTCGGGGGTTCGAATCCCTCATCTCCCACCATCAGGGAAAGCGGTTCAAAATTTGAGCCGCTTTTTTTATTTAACACCCTAGATAGCCCGGAATTACTGACAATCAGCTCAAGTGCTGAATTCAATTTAGGTGTTCGAAATGCATCATTTTCGAAAATGAGATTTTCAGTAAAAAATACACTAACCATTCGCTGTTTCACTTCTAAATCGCTTGCTGAATAAAGCTTTTCAATTTTCTTAAGGTGTTCGAAACACTCTTGGATATCATGGGATTCACCTTCACTTATTTCATTAGAATTGTTAACTACTGAATTTAATTTTTCAATTTCACTGACAATTTCAGATTTCATTTCTCTGAAATCTTGAGCAGAAAGTTCATCATCTAACATTAAATTCTTTAATCTATTCAGTCGAGTATTTTGTTTTTCAATTTCAATTAAGGCCAATTTCTTTTTATGCTCTGAGTTTTTTGCTTCAGACTTAAATCTTTCCTTTAGTAATAATAAATAGACCTCCTTTGCTGCATCATTTGGTCTTAAACTCTCCAAGAGTTTTAAAAACTGATTATTTACCTTTTCAGCAGAATTTCTCTCTTTACATCCTTTAGTACAATGGTAGTAATGAAATTTCCTTCCAGATTTACCTTTGGATGCGGAGGCAGTAATTTTACCACCACATCTGGGACATATCAAATATCCTCGAAGTGGATATTCTTCCTTCACCGTCATGTAGGTATTTGGAACTTTCCTTTTTCTTCCTTCCAAGATATCCTGCACAATTTCAAACGTTACCTCATCAATAATAGGCTCATGTATTCCTTTTACCCATTTAGCTGATTCTTCAGGCGTTTCTGGCACGAAAACATATCCAATATAACCTTTGTTGCGTAAAAGCATCCAAAATGAGTTTCTATTGCATTGTAGACCTTTTCGCTTTAACATTATTCGTACCTCTTCAATATTATATATTCCAGTAGCAAATAAAGAAAAGGCTTCTTCTACTAATTCTTGATCTTTGTCTCCAGACGGAATCATGATGGGTTTATTTCTAGCATCACGAGCATTTCTATAACCTCGTAAACTTCTCCCCAACCAACGTCCTTCCATTTTTGCTCTGCGCATTCCTGCAAGAACATTTAAAGCCCGTCGATCATTTTCAGCTTCTGGTGCAGCAAGATAAATAGCTAACATCAATTTATTCTCAGGAATTCTCAAATCCAAAGGCTGCTCAATAGCCTTTGGTTCGATATGCATTGAATTCAACAATCTAATTGCTTCGTATGCTTCCGGTGCATTACGAGAAAAGCGGTCCCATTTGATAAACAAAAAAAGATTGACTTTACGCGGATTTGATTTTATCCATGAAACAATTTTTTTCCACTCAGGTCTTTCAAACGTTTTCGCACTGGCATCATCGTGGTAAATTGCTTCTACCTCAATTTGATGATCCTGACAATATTTCAACAATTTCAATTTTTGATCCTCTGGAGAATACCCTTTATTTTGCTCATCCGTTGAAACCCGAGTATAAATTATCGCTCTTTGCATCGTTTTCTATTCTTTAAGTTGTTCACGCTGATTTCAACAAGAAATTGAAACATTTCATTCATTTCCTTCAATTGAAATTCATTTAAGGTTATTCCGTATTTTTTATAAATCTGTCTGATTTTTGTTATTCTTGACATTTATTCTAAAATGTATCAAAAAGCAATTTCGATGGTTTTTGATATATTCCTTTATTGAGCAGAGGCTTTCTGGTCATCTTGTAATTTCGAAATATGATTGTTTATCATTGCGCTTAGTCAATGATATTTTTTTATATCCTTTGTTCCCTAGCATTGATCCAATCTCACGTATATTATTATGATCGATCATCCCATCTTCTTTAATTTCAATTCTAATGTCCTCATCAGATTTGCTTTTACGAATGACAATTTCCTTGTAATTTCCAGTTCTAATTTCATGAATCAGTTTTTTTTCATCTGTACTTAAAGCCTCATTTCTTAAAATTGATTTTTCACTGCTTCTAAAAAAGGAAACACCCAAATCATCCACACAATCCTTAAGAGCAATTGCGAAATGTGTCCCTTTTTTCACTTCTTCGATCAACTCACGAGTTCCATCAGTATCTAAATCAACACCTAAATTTTCATCATTCAGAATGAGTACATTCCATTTTTCTTTTCTTTTGAAGATGTAGAATATCAGATTATCATTGTTAATTATCTGTCCAATAAGTAAAAAATTAAACAAGGTGTTAAACGGCATTTTATTTATAACCTGATTGCTTTTAAGCATCCTTAATAAATCTGATGGGCTAACTTCAATTTTGTGTTCCTCAAATAGCGAATTGATTTCACTCATCGTGGAATCATCCAAATCATCCTCATTTATTTCGTCTATCACATTCATTTGTAGAACATTCTTCAACTCTAAGATGGCACTATTTGAAATTTCGTATGATTTAGCCAAATGAAGCAACTTTAACCAAGCTGCCTCTGTATACGTAATTCTAACCCATTTTCTATCCTCTATCTCATTTACATCTTTTAGTAAAAGATTTGCTTTCTTCCAATGCAAGAATTGGTAGGCCTGAATATCTACATCCACAAGACTAAACTCAATGTCTTGAAAATCTGGTAAATATTTCTCAATTTCATCAATTGCATCAAAATCCAAAGAATACCTCATGTTTTTTTATTGATATATTAAATACTATTTGTTTTTTATAGTCAAATGTAATATTTTTGTGTTTATATAACAAATTATGCGGTGTAAATATTGTAAAAAAGAAATTGAGCGTCATGGAAACGCACGTTATTGCCCAGAAAAAAATGGTATTATAGATTATTGCTATAAACAGGAGAAACGTATACGGCAAAAAATACTTTTGGAAACTAAAGCAAAAATAGCCCAAATTGAATACCAACTAATAGGTACATTAGAAGGAATATTGCAAGGAAATAAAGAAGCAAAATTGAGTGACCTTGACTTTCTAGGGAAGTACTTTGAATATGGACTTTTCCGTGAATACACAGTGAACAATTTCACAATTTTCAAATTCAAGAACTTCCAACTTTCAATTAAAGAAAACAGCGATCTTAAATCAAGTTACAACTTAAAAAACAACAATCATCAAGATGAGTTCCAAATTTAACCCTTTTAAAAACAGCACACCAATTCCACATAATTTTGGACAAGTGCCCCCTACTCCAAATTCCTCAACTATTAATTTAACACCTATAATACTTTTAGGAGCTTTGGCTGTTGTTGTTGCAGCAGCAGTAGCATACAATTATGGGAAAATGGCAAAACTGAATGAAAAGGAGGAATAACTGAATACTTGCATATAAAAAGTATACTTCTCTAACTATCTCGATTTAACTATTTTTTTTCGATTTTATTATTATTCTGAAACAGAACAATCCAAAGTTCTTCGTTTCTAATTCAGATAATATTTCTCTTTTTTTAGATCTCAAGTCCTATTTCCATTTTTTATCGAATCAATAAATTCTTGATGAAAAAACTTATCGGTATAAGATGAGAGCTAAGAATAGCTATCATTTAGAATTATTAAATAAAATAATTACTTCATTCAAAAATTATTTCTTGAGTATATTATTTTATTAAATAATTTTCAAGTGGTGGTCCAAAAGAAAAATAACAAAAAATCCTTTTTTCTAATGTAGTTCTGAATTAATTCGAAGAAGTTTAAAATTATTCAAATGATTTCGAAATTTCCGGCATATTCTGAAATTTCTGGAATATGAGTCTTTTTTTTTCAAAAAGAAAGAAATACTATAATTCTAAAAATCAAAAAAGAGCTAACCAACTAGCTCTCCTTCTAAATTATTCAAATTTGTTTGCTCACTCTTAAATTTAAATTGTAAGTATTCAACATCCCTAGGAATTATATATTCCATAACAGAAAATTGTCGTTGCCCTTTTTCTTGAATGTAGATTTCAATAAAAAATTGAATGATTTCTTTTTTATTCTTATCCGATACTGTTGTTAATATTGAACATTTGCTAAAATCAATATATTCTCCTACAAAGGCAATATTAAATTTCGTCAAATTTGAACTATGCCTATTAAATTCGATTATTTTTTCATTCATTTTTTCTCAGGTTTATGTGGTTTCAATGGTGGATTATACTTTGGTACATTTGGAGGAGATACTCGTCTTCTTTTATCCAAAGTTCCATCATCAGTTTTAGGCTTCGGCCCTGGCTTAATTGCTTCTACTTTGCTCATAATTTGTTTTAAATTTATTTACCACAACAAGAACATTTAGCCCCGTCAATTGGGCCTAAACTTCTTTTTAAACTTTCTTTTAATTCTGCCTTTTGAAAAGTCTGTTTTCCTTCAAATTCTATAATAAACTTTTTGAACTGATCCTTTTCCGTATCAGTAAGTTCAGAAAATAGAATTTTTAATCTTGTAAGTTTTTCGTTCATATTATTTTATAATTGAAACTAATTTATATTTGAAACTAAATTTTCCACATGCATTGCACTCCGTGTTCTTCATTGAAGTCGGTATATTTTTGCATTCAATACACTGCTTTTGATTTTCTCTCAAAGAATATCTCATACCTTTTCTTAATTCCCAATCTTTAAATGAATGTTTTGAATCTTGCTCCTTTCTTGATTTTAGTCTTGTATTTATTAATTCAAATTCAAAATTCAATTCAATAAACGAACTAGGTGGAAATTCTCCTAGTTTTTTAAATCTTTCAGATAAAAAATAATGCTCTTGTGCAGCTTCATTCGAATATGACAGTTCATCGCTCCACTTATAAACAACAGAAATCAATGAAAAGATTAATTGAATTATTGACGTGGGTATTGCAATGGAAATCATTAATTTTAATGAAGTATTTTGAATTCCATATCCTAATACAGTTGCTCCAACAGTAACAGGTACAATAATTCCAAGGGTTGTCAATAAATTAATATACTTACCATACTTTGTACATCTTTGTTCATGTATAAAAGCTTTACCATAAGAATGAAATGAATCATCATGACACTTATTTCTAAGTTTTTCTATTTTCTCCTCTTCCTTCATTTACTAATCAATTATCAATACTCCCTTTTTTAATGCTTACCCACAATCCGTATTTCCACTCATTTTCAATCCAAAACAAAGCGCCTTCCGTTATTTACGGCTAAACCGATGAGCAGTGCTACTTACTTGCGCTAATCTTATACATATGAGCAAATCAAATGAACCCTTCAAAATATCAAATGCATTTCAAAATTGGACAAAGCGAATCCACATACTTACGTTTCTGTACCAGGCGAAGTGGGCTTTCTCTAGAGTGTAATTGTTGCGACATTTTATTTAGGGTATGTTAGTGATATAACTATTCCAAATTTGCTTTTAAGTAATCTGTTACTTCTTGACTAAACGATGTTAACCATGCTGCCGGAGCAGAGGTACCTCCTACATATATTTTGTCACCAGAAACCAGGTTCTTATTAAGATTATCCCGCACTGAGACAGCTGTTTGGTCAGTCCATATGATACATGCATTATCCATTAGAAATGCATATTTCCCATACTCTCTAATCTTGTCCCTTAGAACATTTTTCTTTTCTATAGTAGGGTTTTTGAATTCAAATACTATAATTAACTGATTCATATTGTCTGACTTAATTTATGTATCTCAGTTGCAATTAATTTCACCATAGCAATACAATCAGAAGCAATCTTACGATCAATAACATTTTCTGTAAGCTGAGTTTGGGTTAAATCGTGATCTCCACAATGAACGATTAAATGTCTTCTTTGAGTATAATTCTCGATTGAGCTTAAAATATTATCTATACTCCTGTCTGCACTTATTGATATCTGCTTAAAGATTTGATTCATTCCGGCAAGTTTCATGAATTTATCAATGGATTGTTGCCCTTGGAAGGATCGTTTTTCAAAATCAGCATCAAATTTCTTAATTACTTGATCATAAAAGTTAATTTCTAGTACAACTTGATGTAATTCTTCTTTATTAAAAAGTTCCTCTTTTATATATTTTTTTAGATCAGTTGAAAGATTTCTTTCTGTTAAACTCTTCTTTATTTCTACAATTAGAAATGTTTTAATGTATGAGTCCAAGGCAGAAATAGATAGAACCATAACAGCTCTATAAGAATCAAGAAGCTTGTTTTCAGGAATATTCAGAGCGGTTCCTTCTGAATCAATATTTATTTCCAACAAATTTTCTGCGCGCTTTATCCCACTTTCAAAAATCAAATAAGCCTGATCTGAAGCAGTCTTTTCTTTCCCATCTTCTGTTGCACTTTTCGTAGTTGATGGAACATCGCCTCCTATATCCCTTGCGGTATTATCTTCCATTTGGTTAGGTTTAGTTAATTACTCATTTAATCTTCTAGTTATCACAAATCTCTTATTTGCCATGAGGTCTGCCCTGAGGTTCTCTAGGGGGAACACAATCAACAAAGCGTACCCTCCACAAAAAAACCAACACTCTTCAGCATTGGCCTTTTCACTACGATTCGCTTATGGAAGCTTCTTTATTCTTTTAAACAAACAGTATAACCCGATTTCTCAGCAGATACCTTTGTGGTCTCCTTTATCTCATGCGTGCATTTCTGCAATCCAGGACAAGATTTACTATAATGAAATTTCTTCGCAGAAGGGCTCACGCATACATATACCGTGTCTGCCGGTTTCGAATGATAAACAAATGACCCCAACAATCCAATTCCAGCGATTAATATCAAAGTCTTCATGGTGTTTTTTTTTACAAAGCTGTCAAACATTGCTGTTAACCACAATCCGTAATTCTACTCATTTTTGCTTCTTTTTTAGCCTCCAACAGTTGCAAGCCCAAAATCAACGTGCGACAAAAGCTGTAAAAGTTCCGATCAAAGCCAGATAACAAATAGAATATAGTGCAGCAATGAATTTTCCTGCATCCGTCACAGGAAATCTGTCAACATAACTTACAGTTGTTAGTGTAAAATAAGACCACCACATAGCATCATCTGACGGTTTGATTATAAATTTTGAATTACATCTAGAAAAAAGAATTAATAGATTTGGTTGGTTGAACCCCAATAATACAAGAAGCAATCTTACTATCAATATCTTCTGTAAACCGAGTATTATTAACTAGTTTCATTAAGATTTTCTCATTGAAAATGATGCTTCTGTCGTTTTTCAAGATGTTAAGATTGTACAGCTTTTTTCTTCTGCCTTGATTAGACCTTTTTTCGTCCAAATAGGGTTGAAGAACTGTTATCCATTCATCGGCGAAATGCTCGTAGTCAATAATAAATTGTGGTTTCTTTGAAAGGAATTCTAGCAACTGGTCAATTGCTTTACTTATTTCATGTGAAATATCTTTTTGCTTTCGTTGACGTGTTAAGATAACCTCTGCAACTTCTAAAGCTCTTTTCTTTTTAGGAGGAAGTAGTTCACGTTCTTTTTGCTTGAAAAGGTTGACATAATACTCGAGTGACTTTTGCTGCCATTCCAACGAATTGGATTTTTTCAAGATGTTTTCTCTCAGCAATTTACAAACATCAGGTAAGTGGCCGTGTACTTCACCGTTTGAATCAATAAAAAACCATCGTGGACTACGTTCTTTATCTCCTTTTAACGCAATAAAGCACCACTCTTTTTCACTTCCTACAAATGAAACTCTTGTTCTAACAGCAGTTTCTATTCCTCTAAATTGCTCATAAAGCTCTTCTGTAATTAAAAGATTTTCTCCTTCTTTGAGAGAAACAATTGACTGAAAACTATCGTTCACTCCCTCCCATGATTCTTGCTTATCGTTGAATTCCTTAAATTCATTGATGATGTCATTAATCGAATCAGTTTGAACAAAATGTTTTCCTTTCAAGTTTTCGGGAATGTGGACATTTGTTCCATAAATTTTATCGACCAATTCGTTTGTATCAACGATTCGTCTATCCGATTTCAGTGAATATTCTTCTGAATCGTCTGGCCAAAATACAGTTATAGAATCGTGACAACTATCCATGCGGTCAGCTCTACCAATGCGTTGCTCCACAATTCTCAAAACACTTGGCAAATCTAATAACACAACCGCAGATGCCTTTTGTAAATCAACACTTTCCGACATTTTGTCAGAACACAGAGCAATGATCGGGTCCTTTAAAGTAGAAGTTAAACTAAATACATCCAAAACCTTTCTACTGTCTTTATCCTTTTCACTTCCAGAAGCAATAAGTATGCTTTTATCCCTATGTTTTTCCTGGAACAGCTTGCGCAAATAGTACAAGGTGATCACCGTACTATCAAAAGCAAGCACATGCGTATGCTTCTTCTGAATAACTATTAATTGCTGTAATTTTCCTTCTTCTCGTTTCCCTGATAACTTTTTTGCAAGGGCCGAAATTTGCTTATAAATCGAAAGATCATCCTGACATGCCTTGATATAAAGTTCTTTATTTGTCAACCATTCAGGGAAATATTCATTTTTGAAGATGCTACTTTTCTGTGGTAATTCATTGTTTTCAATAATTTTTTGAATCGTAGCTATTTTATCTCCGGATAGATTGGATTTGCCTTCAAACTGGAAATGACTTTCAGCCGCTTTTGTTCCTTCAATATGTTCGACTAAAGCTACATGGGACGATCTTAATGCTGCCCTTATTTGATAGATACAAAGTGCCTGACCAGCCCTAATACGGTTTTTAATATAGGCTTCTTTGTTCTCTTCAAGAGTCAACTCAAATTCAGGTTTACTGAATTTTGTTAGATGCGTTATACCATTGATCTGTTTTGCCAAGTCACTGATCTGCGTGACAATTTCCTTGTCTTTATCAGTTTCTTTCGTCTCATAGGTCTCCGCATTTTGTGTAGGGAACTTACAGGTATCGCCTAAACTATTTCTGTAATTTTTAGGTTCCTTTTGAATTTCAATGTTCAGTGCTCGTTTGGTTCGTCGTACAGTGAAAGTACTAATGAAGTCACGTAATTGTTGAATGTGTTGTTCCGTTTTTCTATTTCGCTTTTGAAGCAATTCTCCAAATATTAAAAATTGTTCATCACTTAAATTATCTACATCCAATAATTGAATAAGCTGCAATAAATCTTCTAGCTTTTTGCTTATTGGAGTAGCTGTAACAAGTAATTTGAATCCCGCACGGTTCTGTTTCAATGTTTCTGTTCGATTCGAGTATTGCGACAAATAATTGTGGGCTTCATCTACTGTTAATATGTGTGCGATTTGGAGTTTTTTTTCAATATCCTTTTTCCGCTCTTCAGTCGCATTACTTAAAAGTCCCATCGAAATAACAGAATTAATCCTTTCTTGTTCCTGGAACTCGGCAGTCCATTTTTTTACTACTAGAGGGGGACAAATCGCTAATGCATTGGTATGATGATTTCTGCCAGATTCAAACAGCCAATGTTGTAATGAAAGAACAATGGAAGTGCACATTTTGGTTTTACCGGCACCTGTTGGGTCTGCTATCAAAACATTAGACTGACTTTGCAAAATAGTCATTGCTTGCGCCAACCCCTTCCATTGAGTTGTCCATAAATTGGCGTTTTGCAGTTTTTCAAGGATTTCTCGGTAAGAAGTTAGCCATTCACCCTCTAACATTTCCGCAATGGCTCTGGCCAAAGCTTCCTGCCAAGATACCTTCTGTATTAGATTTCTCAATAATTCAATCATTTTTTGATTGTAGTCAGCTGCGTCCTCCCAATAACTATTTCCGATTAATTGAATCCTTTCATATTGCTTTTGTTCATTAGGTTCATTTTTACAGACTCTGATATTAGCCTCGTCCTGATCATTTAATCCATTCTTACTAAAATTGGAAGAGCCTAATAAGGCATATTGATCGCCGATATACAACTTTGCATGTAGTTTGTCCAAATACTTGAATTGAACTTTCTGTTGCCCGATTTTTTCTATTAGGTTCATCACAGCTCCACCATACATAATAGAAAGCCCCTTTTTGAGCCAGTATTCTTTGATCTCCCTATCCAATTTGACCGTTGAGTATCCTTTTCTTCCTCGGATGTTAGGTTCAAATCCGATTAGTATCCGAACTTTTTTCAGATGTCCTAATTCATGAGAACCGAAGAAGTCAATTAGATTAGACAATGAAGTAAAACCAGTTAAGATCAAGTATTCTTTACTTTCTTTTATGTCACTATAAACAATGGTTTGAACCGCCCGATGGTGAGCTGACAAGTTGAGTGGGAAATGTTCTTGCTCTGGCCAACGGTGGGCGTTGAAGTCTAAAGAAAACTGATGTTGGCTTTTGGATTCATCCATGTAGAACTATTTAATTATTCCTATTTACCGAATAACAAACTTTGGCAAAGTATAATCTAAACGAAGCATACCTAGCAAAAAAAATCGATTACGTCAAATTGATAATCTCATTATAAAGCTGTTTTAAGTGATCCATAGACAAATCCAATATCGGTTCAAACATAAAAGAGTTCAAATGAATATTCTCTGGAGTCATCAGATTTACTTTATCCAAGGTTTGAATTTCTAAATCTTGAATTGTTTGAAATTCATTTTTAAATCTCTTAAAAAGGGTAGCTGTTTGATTTTTTGTAATTGGAGTTTGATCTGCTATTTTCGACAACATATAGCGTTCGGCTTTGATACGTATTCCAATTGATAAAATAACTTTTTTTCGAAGATCCGTTCCTGCCACTGTTGGTTCCTGAAGAATGTTATGCCATGTGTTTTCAAATAATGCCATTACATTTTCTGTTTCTGCCCAATCATCACAATTATTGGAAAGTGTTTCATTAAAGATAGGACGAATATCCGCGATTGTAATCGCAGAGCTATTGGACTTTTCATGCACAAGTGCAGTTAGCAATGTAAATTTCTCTTCAAACGCGATTCCTTTAAATTCTAAAAGATTTCTAACGAATGGTAGGGTTGCAAGCAGGGATTCAACGTCCCCTAAATTTTTTATCCATTCCTGAAAAGGATTGACTTGAACATTATTACCATTACCAATTAAAATGACTTCTCCATCAATTTTATCTGCAATGAAAGAGTTTGAACGTCTATAAGTACCCGTAAGTATTCTACTTTGAATTGTACGGAAAAAATCATAATTATGAGTCAGAATGATTTGTCTTGAATTCAAGGATTCGCTTATTTCCTCCAAATACTGGATAATAGCATATTTATTTTTGTAATCAAACGAATCCGCAATATCATCGATGATATACAATTTACTTTCACCTGAATTTTTGTGGTCTTCCAATTTGAAAAGAATATTCATTAGATACATAGCTCTTTTCTCACCTTGGCTAAGTACATCTTTTTTATCTATCTCGCTCTCAGTTAATTTTGTCTCTCCACCTGTTGTTTGATCTTGAAAAGTGAATATTATTTGCGGAACAGATTTTCCCAACACAGTGCCTTGCTTGTTCGAAACCGAAGCAGTAAATGGAACAAAAAAACGATCATTAAATGTGCGTATTACTTTGTCCCATGCAGTGGTTTGATTAGCCGCCAATTCTTCGATCTCCTTTAGTCTTTGTTTTCCAGTTTCAAAAGTTGCTACTAAATCATCTACAAACATCTTTTTATCAATTAAGTAAGATTTCCAGACATTTCTTTTGAATTGAACAAGATCTGATAGTTCAGCTGTAAAATGATCGCTTTCCAATTTCTCCTGAAATTTGACTACCGCTACTTTTTTAATCTGTTGTTCAATTGAAAGTAATTTAGGGTTTTCAAGTATTGATTTTCTTTCTTCTAATAACCTTGCTCGAAGAGTTTCATAATCATTAAACTCATTTTCTATACCATGAAGTCTTACCGTGTGTCCGGCAGGGAAAAAGTTTGCATCCTTTAAAGTATTAATAACATTATCTGCTTTAGCTGGATTAAATATCCCTTTTGAAAAAACAGGTGATTCATCTAACAGTTTACTATATACTGTTACATATTCTTGTATATCAGATTGGACATTTGGCTTATTTAAAAACTCAACAACATCTGCATTAAATATGTCAGAGTATTTTAAATCTTTGTAATCTGTTCCAGAAAAATCAGTTACAACCTCGGCTAATAGTTGAAATAAATCATGAGTTCCGAAATCAGCGAGTAAAGTTCTCTCAATATCATCTTTTTTCACACCACTTACTTTATTCAGGTCGATAATGAGTCGTTGCTTTTTTTCATGAATATCACTGTAAATTCCATCATATTCTTCTTTAGTATCTGGGTCTACCAAAAGGCGACTTTGGTTTTCAGAAGTAGAAATATTATCGAACGATTTAATTACACAAATACACTTATTATCAATGGGATTATCATCAATTTGAATATCAAAAATTGATACCTTATTATGGATTCTATCTTTAGGAGTTTCTCCTTTTTCGAGTGCTTGAAAAGTATTTGCAAAGGAAGTTTTCATTATTCCATTGGATGCATATATGAGATGTGTACCAAAACTCGAAAAATCGAACTCATGATTTAACTTAGGTATCCCGTAACAATTTTCAAGATTAACTTTTAATTTATTCATAACAAATACTTTATTTTTCAGTCCCAACTCCCTATCACCAAACTTCCCTTTTCAGGATCATTAGCAATAGTCAGATAGGTATCTATTTCTTGTTGTAAATCTTCTACGTGCGAGATCACTCCCACAACCCGATTTTCTTGCCGCAATGCTTTTAAAGATTCAAAGACAATGCGCAGAGATTCTTTGTCCTGTGATCCGAAACCTTCATCCAGGAAGAAGAAATTTTGGTTGGCTTTACTTTGTTGTGGAATACTTTCAGCCAATGCCAGTGCCAAACACAAAGAAGCTTGGAACGTTTGTCCACCTGAAAGCGTTTTCACACTTCGCAATCTTCCTTCGTTCAGATAATCCCGAATTTGAAAGTTATTTCCTTCGGTGAGTTCCAATCGCAATTGTTGTTTCGTGAGTTTATAAAATCGCTCATTTGCCGCTTCACATAATTGTTGGAGGTAAACGGACGAAATGTAATTGACAAAACCGCTTGCTGAAAACAAGCGCTTTAAGGTTTGAATATTGGTTTTGCGGTGTTCACATTTTTCTGCATCTGAAATAACTTGTTTTTTAACGATCCATTCCTCTTTTAACTTATTTAGCAAAGTCTCAGTTTCAATACGAGCTGTGTTTTGTCCATCTACATCCGCTTTCAATTGTTGCACGCTGCTTAACAGATTAGCATATTTTTCCGGATCAACTGTTTTTCCATCCAATGCCTTGTTGAGGGTTTCTAACGTTGCATTAACACTAAATAGCTGTTGTTGAAAATCAGTGATTTGCTGTTTGACAATTGGTAGGTCAATATCCAAAGCGAGCGTTTTTTCCACTTCAATTCGTTGCGAAAACAAATTACTATCTGATAAGCTTGTTTCAATTCGTTCTCCAAGCCCTGTGAGTTCCTTATTTAGTCGGGTTATTTCGTCCTTTGCTGCATTGTAAGTAGCCGTTGAACTGGCTTTGTCTATTTTGTTTTGCTGAATCCGATTGGTAAGTAATTCAAATTCCTTTTCAGTTTCTGATATAAAGAGATTCAAGGCATCTATTTTTTCCTGGATAGTTACCTCATCCAATACAAAAGCCGTTTCATCCAATGTCTGAATTTGTCCTTTCAGCATGGATTGATTACTCGTTTCTATCTTGATTTGCGTATTTAACTCGTTCAATTCGTCTTTTATCGTTTCGTAAGAAAGTGTTGCTAATCGCACGCTTTCTTCTAAAGTCCCCAAGTCAGTTTCTAAACGTTTTAATTCCTGTTGATAGGTGGCCGATTCTTGCTGAAGTTGCAGAAAATGATCTCTTTCATCCGGTGAGAATTGTGTCCAAACAAATATCGATCGATGCTGACGAATTTGCTCTTCTATCTCCGTAACCTTTGTTTTGAATCCCAGCAATTGATCCATACTATCCTTGAGCCTAGAAGTTGCAATTTCTAATTGACGACTAGCTTCTGTTATTTTTTGGTATTCTTCGTCAAGCAAATTCAAGTCTTTTTCTGCCTTCTCAATATCAGAAGTAACATTTTCAATATGCAACACCTGTGGATGGTCATAAGAACCACACAAAGGACAGGCTTCATTTTCTGCTATTTGTTCGGTAAATACAGCTAATTCAGATTGAAGTCTTAATTTATCCAAGGCTTGTTTTAATTCCTTTTCCTTGTTTCGATTGCTACGTTCCTCATTTTGAAAGGTTAAAAGGTGGTTTTCAATGGTGCTATCTGCTGAAAATGGAAATCGTTCTAATAGAATTGGAGGAATCAATGAAGGGATTTGCTGCTTTTGCGTTTCAATCTGCTGCTCGCAAATTGATAAGGAATTTTTTGCACCTGCCAAGTTATTGATCAAGGCATCAAGTTGAACAAACCAACTTTGTACATTTCCCAATTCCATCGAATCCGGCATTTTTGCTTTCAATTCAGTAATCAACCTTTTCTGATTCGCAAGCAATTGTTCTGCATTCGTTTTATTTTCAACGTTTTTGGTACTTATCTCTGTTTTATCTTTAAATCCAAGATTCAGTTGTTGAATTGTTATTGTTGCCTTTTTAACCAGTAATAACGTCGCATAATCCTGTTGTTCTTTCCGACCCAAGTCCAATTGAGTATATTCTTTAGCTATTGCCTCCAATTGAGGTTCATCCACCTCCAATTGTGCGTTGATTCGTTCCAACTCTGTATTAGCGGTATCAACATCATTCTGCTTTAACTGAAGAGTCTTTTTTGCATTCACTTCCTGTTCAAACAGTCCTTTGAAATGCTGCAAACAATATTCAACTTGACTGACTTGTTTACTCCATTCATCAATGGATGGTTTTTGAAGATTTAATTGGTTTAATTCGAACTGTTTTTGCTTTTGCTCATCCAATTGTTTTATCAAGCCTGCTAATTCTGCTTCTTCTTTTTCAAGACCCGCTAAAGTTGTTTGAGTTTCCTTGTGCTTTTCTACCAAAAGATTTACTTCTTCGGTCTTAGTAGCAATAATTTCCTCTGAAACATGCTCCAATTGGAGTAAACTACCAGATAACCGCTGAAGTTCTGCATCATTTTTTCGTTCCAACGAAACAGTTTGTTGGTAAAACTCATATTTTTCAAGTTGAAAGATCTCTTTGAGCATGTTGGTTCGTGCTGCATCTCCTAATTGCAAAAACTCTTGAAATTTTCCTTGCGGAATAATAATCGTTCGTCTAAAATTCTCATAAGACAAACCAATAATTAATTCTGCCGTGGTTTCAGGTAATGGTTCAGGAATTGTTCCATTTAGTTTGTATGCAGTACGTCTAAAAGTTCCAACATCTTCAAAATTATTCCCATTGCGACGACCTTTTACCACGAATCGATACAGTTGTTCATCGTGATTGAGAAAAGTGAAATCAATCAATAACTCACCTGATTTCAGATTGAGCATATTGTAATTACGATTGTCACGGGAATTCATCCTTTCAGTTTCTCCATAGAGAGCAAAAGAGATGGCTTCCAAAATGGAGGATTTCCCTGAACCAACCGTTCCAAAAATGCCGAATAATTGTGCTTCCGTTAGTTTTGTGAAGTCAATAACTTGTTCTTCCTGATAGGAATAAAGACCTTTTATGGTGAGTGAAACTGGAATCATAATCTTTCTGCTTTAATTTCTTGAAACAATGTCAGCAATTCTTCATTCAATGGTTGACCAGTTTTGGTTTGGAAGTAATCTTTAAACAAATCATCCATCTCCTGATTCAAGTTGATTGTTTTCCGTTCCGTTGGTTCACTGCCGACAGTTCGTATTTCCGGAATAATAGCTACAATACCATCGTGTGCTGTCAGAATGGCTTTTCTTTCTGTTGCCGTCAGATAGCTTTCTGTAACAAGTGTTAGTTCTACTAGGTTATCAGGATGTTGAACGAGCCATTGTAATGCGCTCTCTGATCCTTCTGCCCGATAGCGAATCAATCGCTTTCCGTTATTCAAAGGAATCTGCTCATACTGAATTGGCCTTCCTGGTTCTGCATGAAGAATATTTACAAATTTCTGCTGCTCTGCTTCACTAAAACTGTAAGAAAGCGGACTGCCTGAATAAACCACAGGACAAGGTAAATCATCCATCTGAAAAGGTCGGTGTAAGTGACCTAATGCAACATACTGAATCTGCTCGGGTACATTGGATGTATAAATGGCTTGTGCCCCTCCAACATGATTAATCGGCTTTTCCTCTTCAGGTTCTTCAGGAATCAGTCCACCGTTTTTCACCATAAATAAATGAGTAACCAAGAGGTTCACTCCCTGATCGTCACAATAAGTATCTGCAAGTTTTTTCCAATGCTCTTGTAAGACTAGTCGCAATTCACTTTCCGAATCTTTAATTCCAAGGAATGTTTTCATGCGGTATTCGTTAGCATAAGGTGTTAGAACCAATCGAAGTGGAATGTCTATATCGGGAAGCTTTACTTCAATAAATCCAGAAACAGACTTTGTGACTTCTAGACCAGATTCCAATTGAAACAAAGGAACTGTCGTTGTAGGAAATCCAGAGAAGACAATTCCACACTCTCGTGCTAACGGATCGGGTGCTTCAATGCGCTCAGGAGAATCGTGATTCCCAGCAATGGCAATCACCAAACGCTTTCCATTATTTGTTAACCGTTTGAGTGTTTTATAAAACAAGTCAACGGCTTCCGTAGCAGGATTAAATGTATCGAAAAGGTCGCCCGCAATAATCACTGCATCTACCTGCCGTTCATCTGCAATATCACAAATTTCAGCCAATACAGCTGTTTGCTCCTCCATGCGGGAAAATTGTTCCAAGCGTTTGCCAAGATGCCAATCGGCAGTATGTAGTATTTTTACACTTTTCATGGTTCGACAGAACTTGTTGAGAGACTATTTATAAATGCTTCGTATTGAAGTGAATCTATTGTTTGAATGCGATTGGTTATTAGTTGCGCTATCTTCTTCATTTCACTAATATCTATTGGTTCGAGACCCCTCTCAGCGTGTTCTTCTAAATGGGAATATTCATTAATTACTCTATTTATTAAAGCCACAGAGACACCGTCATTGTCCATGAATTGCATGAGCTTATCGTCTAGTCTCATTTGATGATTTGGAAATTTGTAATACAGGTATGACTCTAAGAATTTCCGAGCATTGTTTCCAAAATTGTACAAATAGTGATGCTGATCGGTTAAGGGATTTTCTGTATCTAATGTCGAACAGGAATAAATTTGCTCGAATAGGTAATTATACTCCGTTGTATAGTGCTTTAAATAATCTGGTGTCAGTTTAATTGTCGAGGCTTCTCTGCTTTTTCTCTCCACTAAAAAATGCTGAAGACCACCAATTTTCTTGGCTGTTGGTGATAGTTGAATTTTCTCTGGACCTGTAAGTTTCTTTAAGTACTTGAAAAAATTCAAATTATGAGTGGAAATGAACAACTGCCCATACTTTTTAGGTTTCGCGATAATACTTTCTATTAAGCTGAAAATGAAAAATACATGATTACTGTCTAAACTTGAAATAGGGTCGTCAATGTAGATGATCAATCGACTTGCCCTTACATCGTCAGACAATTCATCATTCAATCTCGCTATGAAATAACAAAACGAGATCAGGCTGGATTCTCCTTCACTTAAATTTTTCGCATCTGCTCCATTTCGTGTAATCTTGAATCGAACATTGTTTTCTTCATTGAAAGCTTCTAAGGTTAATTCGTTATGACCAAAAAAATGAGTTAAGTAATTATTGACTAATTCTGCTCCCTTTGATTCATCTTTTGATTGAGCTTCTTTTTGCCGTTTCAATTCACGAAGTTGGTCTACCTTTTCAGTGATGTTATTTTGTTCTGATTTAGCTTTATTGACTTCTACTTCTAGGTCTTCAATTTTCTTTAATTCTTCAGCATACTTTATCTCCTGTACAAATTTCGCAACCTCAGACATTCGTAGTGAATTTCTAGCAGTATCTTGCTCTTTTGTCAATGTTGCTGTTTTTGAATTATGCTTTTCGATTAGTTCATTTATTTTCTGAAGTTTCTGGAATAGTAATTCGGAAAAGTCTTCGGCATTTACAAACTCCAAAGTATTGAAAATGTTTTCATTCCTCGTTTTGAGTTGTCCAATCAACTGATCAATTGCACCTGAATATTTTTTCACCTCCGCTTTCCAGTCAGATTTCAACTGAATAACCTCAGTTCTTAGTGAATCGTAAAAATTATTTTCTTCAATAATTAAGGCTCCCGATATTTGAATTTTAGATTGTTCAAGAATTTGTATTTGTTTGTCTAGCTGACCTCTTAGTTCTTCCGATTCTTTACTGAAATGAGCGTCAATTTTTTTCCATAAATCTTCAGGTAAAGAATTGCCGCAAAAACCACATACTGTTTTCTTATCACGATGAATTTCTACTCCTTTTCTAACCCATTCCTGTAAGATTGAATCTTCAACCAATTCAGATATTTGATCCGTCAAAAGAATCTTGCGTTCTACTAGATCTTTTGTAGTTTGAACATAATTTTGAAACTCAGGTCGTAACTCATTGATTCTGGAAAGTTGTTGTTTGGGACTTTCGTTTAACAACTTTTGCTTTTGAATTCGTACTTCTTCAGACAATATAGTGTCATCATTAATTTTTTGAATATCGGCACGAATATGGGTAATTTGATAAGTTGGATAATTATAGGTGATCGCTTCATTTTTTATGTTCTGTGCCTTTGCCTTCAGCTTGTCATTTAATGCATTTGCTCTATTCGTATGTGCCTTAGATTTTAGACCGCGTTCTTCTTTTTTTAGTTTCAAAAGATGTAATAACCCTTTTTCGGTTTCTTCACTCCCTAATTCATCATTAATTGCCGCAATTTCTCTTTCAAGTTCAACATTCGTAGCTCCCAAAACAGTAAATGGTTGAATTGAACCATCTTCATTATAGAGCCAACTCAAATTGTCGTTAACGAAATCCGTATTATACACTCTAACATTTTGAATAGTTGTTGCAGATAATTGAGTTTGATTTATAGAACTCCCGTCTATGAAATCAAATTGGAATTTAGCATCTGTGTAGTTCTTGTGTAATTCTTTTGTTTCAAGACTTCGAAAAGCACGTGAAAGAGTTGTCTTACCGGAATAATTTCGTCCGTAAATAATATTCAACTTACGAAATGTTTGGTCATTTCCTATTTCACGATTCCATTCGAAATTCTCGAATAATCCAAATTTTTTAATGTCTAGTTTTAAAATCATATTATCAGTTATTCAGTGAACGTTTGGTTTTAAATTAGATTTTGGTAGTTGGCATTCTATCCAGATAGTATTCTAACTTCTCAAGTATTGAATACCTATGTGGATATAACCTTCCTTTTATGAACGCTCCGTTAGAAAGCTTTTGGTAAATTAAACTCTCATCCTGTTGTACATAAAAACTTGACTCCCTATAGCATGTTCATATCATTGATAGGAAACACCATCTATCATTTAAATTAGAGATTTTCATGAACCTAAATCAATACTTAGACCATATTCTTTTTATTCAAAATTTGCAATAAACAAACAACTGCACAATCCGTATTTCCACTCAATTTACCCAATAAGCGCAGCGCCCCTCATTTGCCTTATGTGGTTCAAATCCCATGAGTAAAGCGCCCCCCTACTCCCTAAAAAAACTCCTCTTCTCCCCCTGATACCTCACCACTATCTCATCCCTCAAAATCGAAACCAATTGTATTCCATCAAAAACACTTTCCCCTTTGCGCATTTGAAGCTGTATTCCATCAATGTAAATTAGGGCCAGCGGATTCGTAGACGTCGTTTTTCGCAACATTCCTTTGTACTGAATTTTAGGCCAAGGCTCTTTTTGCTTTTTGACAATTGGAGCAACATTAACTGGACCTTGATTTGTCACAATGGGTGGAGCAATAGAAACTGCTTTTGCTTTACCTCCAAACGGATCACGGTAATTCGCTACCAATGTAAAGGTGTCTCGGTGTACTGAACCGATAAGGGGCTTCGTTGCATTTGGTTCTACAATAGTTACCTCATCGTCCGTGAAATTTGACAAAACGCGAAAGAACACCTTATACCAAATAAAGGCAACAACAATCAATAATCCATATATCAACCCTTTGTTTTTCATTAACTCACAGTTATTTGGTTGACCGTAGAATAAGCAGAAACATTTCCAGC
>JBDKHH010000351.1:0-4114 GCA_039797785.1 Bacteroidota bacterium
CCAAACTCTATTGCTTTCAATAAATAAATTTCAGCTTTTGTTGGGTTACTATTTTCTTCAATTTCAATCGCAGCAATGTTATTGTAACTGTTTTTTAGGAGCTCATTATACTTGTGTTTCAGCGAAATTTCGATACATTTCTCCCAATAAGTAAGTGCTTTTTCAGGTTGTCGCAAATGGTAATAAACATTTCCCAAAAGCTTAAGATGTGTTGCTTCTGAAAAGGTTAGCTTGTGACGTTTCGCAAACCCCAAATTCGTTTGACAAAGTTCTATCGCCGATTGGTAATCAAACACACTCACATAATTATTGACCAACAATATGCTTCTTTCCAAATACAAATCGCTCGTCTCGTCGAGTGCACTTAACTCAATTTTGAGCAAGCGTATGTTGTTTTTGTAATCAGTTGAATGTTCTATAGCTGTTTGTGCTGAAGCGCTAAAGCTCAGAAACAACACTTGTAAAGCAACAAGGCTCAACAAACAGATATGGTTTTTTACAGTTAACATTTTCAATTTTTAAAGGTAGCCCTTTCTTAATGAATTGTTATGTACTCACAATCGATAATTTTTTTGTGATATTATACTAACTTTCATTTATCTTAAACAACTCATTAAAAACATTACATGACTCAAAATCGATTACTCTGGTTCAATTACCTTCTGCTCCTATTTATATTGGTTTCAATCAATTCTTCTTCTAATGCATGCGATATTGCTATTCGAGCTCTTTATGAACCCCAAAAGTAGAAATGACTTTTTGCAACAGACTACGATGATCAACATTTAAAAAAAGCAGAATTAGGAATGAAAATTCTTGTTTCATACATTTATTGCGAATAACGAAAAATGTTAATCTCAAACTTATCCTCTTGAAAATGTATCATGAAACATACAGACTCAACCTTTCCATTGTTAAAAGTTGAGTTATTTGGCTTTTTTTGGTAAATTCGGCTACTATTAAACGGATCAAAAACTACAATAACAAACCTCATTTCTAATTTTTTTTAAAATTGAAAATAATCTTAGCCGACAGCCATGGTCCTGTAATGGGAAAAGACCAAACCAGTGCAAACTTAAGTTTACTATACATCGGTGCCTACTTGAAAGAAAAAGCGGGTTTTGATGTAGAATTAAAATACATTCCTCAAGCAAAAAGCGATCAATTTCATTTGGACTTAATCAAAGAGTTTAAACCACAAATTTACGCTGTTTCGTTTACCTCATTTTCTGCACAAGTCACCTACGAATTAGTCAACAAAATCAAATCCCTCTATCCGGATGTTTTAGTTGTTTGTGGTGGTTCTCATGCCATCACCGGTTCCAAAGAAATACTAACCAAATCGAAGGTTGATATCTGTGTAATCGGTGAAGGGGAACAAACATTTTATGAGATTGTTACGAATTTGGATCAACTTGATTCAAAAAAAGCGGGAATTGATGGTATTTCCTATCTTGAAAATGGTGAATACAAAAAAACAAAAACGCGCGCGCTAATTGATGATTTAGATACAATTCCATTTCCATTGAGAGACTTGGTGAATGACAATGATTTTTGTGGTTTGACCTATAGTAAAGCAAGACCGAATACCGAAATGATTGTGACCAGAGGTTGTCCTTTACGTTGCGTATTTTGTGCAAATCCGGTGTTTCGTTTAAAAAATGGACCATTGTACAGAGCTCGATCTCCTCAAAACATTGCTGAAGAAGTAAAACAATTGTATGCACTTGGCTATAAGGAAATTTATATTCACTCTGATGAACTGAATGTTACATTGGATTGGTCGATTGAAGTATGCAAAGCAATTGCTGAACTTGGTTATAAAGATTTATTTTTCCAATGCAATATGCGCGTTGTTCCTATGTCAGAGGAACTTGCTTACTGGATGAAACAAGCAAACTTTTGGCTCGTACGCATCGGTCTAGAAACAACAAGTGATCGTGTACTTTCTGGGATAAAGAAAAAAATGTCCTTCAAAAAAACAGAAAGAGCTTGTAAGATGCTGAGTGAACAAGGAATTAAAATTTTTGGCTTTACAATGTTGTTCAATTATTGGGAAGAAGATGGTGAATTACAACATGAAACAATTGACGAAGTGAACCAAACCATTAAAGACGTATACAAATTATGGCGCAAGGGATATTTACATTATACAAGTTGGGCTTTTGCATGTCCGGTTCCAGGTTCAGAATTATATGACATTGCACTTAAACATAAAATGATTGATGAAAATTATTATCCTGGTGACACGTGGAATACCTTTGATTATTTAAAAGGAGTTTCAAAAAAAGACTTCAATAAAGTTTACGCTGCTGCTAGACGTCAACAAGGAATAATGGCTTTAACCTCTGGGAATTTTGAATGGAGAAATTACCGAGGTATTGCACGAAAAGCGATGACAATGATCAATGGAAGACCAGAAAATACAAAATAATTTGAACGTGAATAACACAATTGAAAACATTCAAAACCAACTAAAACCTTTATTACTTGAAGTAAATGCGCATCCTGTATACGAAAAAATAAAGGAAATTGAAGATTTACAAATATTTCTCGAGCATCATGTTTATGCTGTTTGGGATTTTATGTCTTTACTTAAATATTTACAAGTGAATCTAACGTGTATTACGATTCCTTGGACACCAACGGACAATCCTGTTACTCGGCAATTTATCAATGAAATAGTGCTTGCTGAAGAATCAGATATCGATTATTCCGGAAAACCAGCTAGTCATTTTGAACAGTACATCGACGGAATGATGGGTTGCAACGCAGATACTTCCGAGGTTTACCATTTAATTGATGAGATTGAGGTGGGAACAGATGTTTTTGAAGCGATTGATGATTTGATGATTGCTGATGAAGTAAAGGCTTTTTTACGTTTTACATTTGAATTAATTCAGACAAACGAACTACATAAAGTTGCTGCCTCATTTGCCTTTGCCCGTGAAGGAATCATTCCAGATATGTTTACATCCATTGTAAAAAATTTGAATAAAGAATTTCCAGGCGTTTTGGTGAAATTCATCTATTATCTAGATCGTCATATTGAATTAGATGGCGATTCACATGGGCCAATTGCCATGCACATGATTGAAGAATTATGTGGGAACGATGACCAAAAATGGAAAGATTGTTTTGAGGTTGCTGAACAGTCGTTAAAAATGCGGATGAAATTATGGGATGCGATCAGTGATTGCATTGATCAAAAAGAATCATTTAATGAAAATGAAATGAAATTTTGAATTCCTTTTTTCAATTTACTAACTAAAATTCCAATCCGAAAATAATGACGATAAAACAAGGAACAATACTACCAACGACTGGAATAGGTGTTGGGTACTTGATACTCTTCATTTATGTTCTTTTTGCTTGGAACATTGGTTTCTATGAACTTTTGAAAATACCACTTTCCTTCAGTGCCCCAATCATTTTTTGCTTAATGCAATTTTCCTATAAGGATTTTATCATGGACGCAACAAAACCTGAACAATTTCAATACCGTTACAGACTGCTTTTTGTTTTTCCGATTTATGTAACACATAAATTCATTGATTACAATCCTTATGTTTTGCGCGTAATTAATAAATCATACAATGTGAAACAAGGTGGCGGGAAAGGGCTCATTGTTAATGAAGGAACCTACGCAGAAGCGTACCTTGCAATTATTGGTCGAAGCATAAAAACAAAAGAGAATTACGAAATTTGTAAAGGAACGAAAGAACAATTGGATCAATTAATAAAAAACAATATTCAAACCTTATCGATTCCAGTTCACCTAGGTGCGCCAAAGAAAGGGTATGAATATTACCTAGATTAAATACGCATAATCAAGACTCACTAGTTAAATTCTCTATAAAAAAAGATTCTCATTTTAATCAAAATTTCTATTTTAACCACACTGAATTTCAATCCTTTCTAATTGATTGTTTGTATGTTAATATTAAAAAGAGATGTTTTATCTGTTCTTTTCTTGCTTGTTTTCGGTTTGTTATTTACCAGTTGCAAGGAAGTAGAAGTTGAAAATTACTGTAAATGTTGGGACAATTCTGGAACACTTGTACTCGATACTGTCTACTACATGGAAAATGATCAAGCCTATCAATTATGTGAA
>JBDKHH010000352.1:0-27207 GCA_039797785.1 Bacteroidota bacterium
AGTTCCACCTGATGAACCATTTAATTGAATTGTTGCACCCTCACAATAAGGACCGGTATTTGACGCAGTTACACCTCCAGAAACGATAGTCACAAAGCCAGGTCCATTATTCGTACCAGAAGTACATCCTGCTCCAGCTGGAACAAGACTTGAACCGCCGCCGCCGCCGCCGCCGCCATTAGCGCCTGTACAACATCCATCATTACCGCCGCCGCCGCCGCCATAATAGCCGCCACCGCCGCCGCCGCCTGAAGCAGTCTGCCATAATCCACCATTTCCACCTTGACCTAACGATCCATTTTGACCTCCAGGAGGGGTTCCTGCCCAAGGAGTACCACCAACACCACCAGCTACTTGAGTCCCTGATGATCCTCCTGCACCAAAAGTACTAGTACCAGCAATTCCTGTAGCACAACCACCAGCGCCACCAGCAACGATACCAGAACCTCCACCTGCTCCACCACCACCGGCAGCAATCAATACTGGAGTTCCATTAACACTAATCGTCGTAGCACCTCCTCCACCGAAGGAGTTGTAATTCACGTTACCATCAGTTGAAGCATATCCTAAACCACCGCCACCATAACCTGCTGCTGCAGAACCTCCTGAACCACCAATATTCACAGTTACTACTTGACCAGGAGTTACAGGAATAGTTGCGGTAATAGTAGCTCCACTACCACCCAAATTACCTCCGCCTTCAGCGCCTCCAGCTGTAACCGTAATTGACGATACACATGCAGGAACTGTCCAAGTTTGAGGGGAACCAGTGTAATTAAATGTTGTAGATGTTTGTGCAAAAACATTTACAACAATTGTAACAGATAATAATAAAATGAATGTAGTCAGTCTCATAATTGTTATGCCTAAGTTTGAATATTAACTCAAACCAATTAATAAATTTATTTTGTGCAATTTTCAAAAGGGAAGGTGGCGATTGTATCAACACCGTAAACACCTATTTGAATGCATCTTACTTTTGACGAAAATTGACTAAACCATGACGTAAAATCAACCTCATTAAGTGATTCAATATTTTTTGTTAAAATAAAAGCTCGTTGAGTAGTATAGTCTAAGCGAACAGTCTTCACATATGGATTCAATTTCAATTGATCTTCCAACGTTTTCATTTCTTCCTGGTTTTGAACCTCTACCATGCATTGTCCAAACAATGTTGTTGAGGACTCCTGCGTTGATTGTGAAAAACCAAAAAATGAACCGAAAAGGATAATCATCCCAAGTAAAGCATTCTTCATAAAAGTAATTTTGAGTTAAGACGACAATGAAAAGTATTAAGTTGCCTCATTATTTTCAAAAATATTGAATAAATGCAACTATCAACAAAAAAAGGGGATTACTCCCCTTTCATTGTGAATTATTTAACGTTATCTTGTTCTATTTGATGAATTTAAACTGTTTCCCTGGGTAAACAGCAGCATCGCCTAATTCTTCTTCGATTCTTAATAATTGATTGTATTTTGCCATACGGTCGCTTCGTGAAGCAGATCCAGTTTTAATTTGACCTGTATTCAATGCCACGGCCAAATCGGCAATCGTGCTATCTTCTGTTTCACCACTTCGATGACTCATAACTGAAGTATACGAATTTTTAGTGGCCATTTGAACTGCTTCAATTGTTTCAGTCAAGGTACCAATTTGATTCACTTTTACCAGAATCGAATTTGCAATCCCCTCATTGATTCCTCTTGAAAGTCGTTTCGTATTTGTTACAAACAAATCATCTCCAACAAGTTGAACTTTATCTCCAAGCTCCTCTGTTGCCAATTTCCAACCAGCCCAATCATCTTCAGCTAATCCGTCTTCGATTGAAATAATTGGATATTTTGCACACCAATCTTTCCAGAAAGCAACCATTTCAGCCGATGACATTTCTTCACCTGTTGATTCAAAAATATACTTCCCTTTTTCAGCATTGTAGAACTCTGAAGAAGCTGCATCTAATGCAATATACATATCCTTACCTGGAACGAAACCTGCTTTTTCAATCGCTTCAATCACAACTTGGATTGCTTCTTCATTTGATCCTAAATTAGGAGCGAAACCTCCTTCATCTCCAACATTCGTCGACATTCCTTTTGATTTCAACACCGCTTTCAAATGATGAAAAACTTCTGTCCCCCAGCGCAATCCTTCTGAGAAAGAAGAAGCACCAAAAGGCATCACCATAAATTCTTGAATATCAATTAAGTTATCTGCATGAGAACCACCATTCAAAATATTCATCATCGGAACAGGTAATGTTACCGCTCCAACTCCTCCAATGTATCTATACAAACTTAATCCTGATTCTTGGGCTGCCGCTCTAGCTACCGCCATTGACGTCCCTAATATTGCATTTGCTCCAAGATTGGATTTATTTTCTGTACCGTCCAAACGAATTAACAAAGTGTCAATGCCCTTTTGGTCAAGAACATCCATACCGTTTAATGCTTCATTAATTACAGTATTAACATGATTCACAGCATTCAAAACACCTTTACCTAAGTAAACTGACTTGTCACCATCTCTTAACTCTACCGCCTCGTGAATACCAGTTGATGCTCCAGAAGGAACAGCAGCGCGTCCCACAATACCGTTTACAGTAATAACATCTACTTCAACAGTAGGATTCCCTCTTGAATCTAAAATTTGTCTTCCGACTACTTTTGCAATATAACTCATGGTAAATTTTATTTTGAAGGGCTTATTTAGCCAACTTCATGTTTTCAATAAATTGATCAAATAAATATCGTGAATCGTGTGGTCCAGCCGAAGCCTCTGGGTGATATTGAACAGAGAAAATTGGCTTTCCAACCAACTCAATACCCGCAATTGTATTATCATTTAAGTGTTTATGCGTTACAACAATATCAGGATTTGCGTCAATACTATCTTCTGAAATCACAAAACCATGGTTTTGAGAAGTAATTTCTCCTTTTCCTGTTTTCAAATTCAAAATTGGATGATTAATCCCACGATGTCCGTTAAACATTTTACGTGTTTTCAATCCTTGACTTAGTCCTAAAATTTGGTGACCTAAACAAATTCCAAAAATTGGTTTATTCCCGTCTACCAATTCTTTCACCAATTGAATCGAATTTGGCATTGCAGATGGGTCTCCAGGTCCATTGGACAACATGTATCCATCTGGATTAAAACTATCCATATCTGCTTTTGTAGAATTTAATGGAAAAACTTTCACGTGACATCCTCGTTCTACCAAGCAACGAACAATGTTTTTCTTCACTCCAAAATCAATCAAAGAAACTTTGAACGACGGATTTTCTGGACAAACTTCAAATGCTTCTTTTGTAGCAACATAAGAAGACAACTCCAACCCATCCATAGAAGGAGCTTTCGCTAATTCTAATTTCAACGAATCAATATCTAAATTTTCGGAAGAAATAATCGCATTCATCGCTCCTTTACTTCTGATGTGACGAACCAAAGCGCGTGTATCGATATCTGAAATCCCAACTGTTTCGCTTTGGAACATTAAATTTTCCAGTGAACCTTCAGCTGAAGTTCTAGAATAAATTTCCGAGAATTTTTTAGTGACCAAACCAGCAATTTTCATTGAATCCGATTCTACTTCATCTGCGTGTACACCATAGTTACCAATATGTGAAGTAGTCATTACAAGAATTTGTCCGAAATAAGAAGGATCTGTGAACACTTCTTGATAACCAGTCATCCCAGTGTTGAATGCAATTTCACCTGTTGTTGTTCCAATTTTGCCTATTGCTAATCCTTGAAAAACTGTGCCATCGGCTAACAATAATACAGCTGGTTTTCTATCTTCCATTAAATTTATTTTGCGCAAAGTTAGGGTTTCATCTTGAAAACTGGAAACGTTGTGAATAAAAAAAGGGTAATGTTTCCATTACCCTTTCATTTATCGAGAATTCCTTGATTATTTCTCTTCAGTGCTCTCCTCAGAAGTAGTATCTTCTTCTGGAGTTTCTGTTGTTTCTTCGGCTGCTGCTTCTGGTGCAGTTTCTTCAACTACTTCAGTTTCTGCTACAACTGTTTCTTCAACATCTTTTTTCGCACCACCAGCACGTCTTGAACGGCGAGTTGTTTTCTTCGCTTTTTCATTTGTATAGATTTCATTGAAATCAACCAATTCGATCATACACATTTCAGCGTTATCACCCAATCTATATCCTGTACGGATGATACGAGTGTAACCACCTTCTCTGTTAGCGATTTTCGGAGCAACTTCTCTGAATAATTCAGAAACGATGTCCTTGTTTTGTAAATAACTAAATACAGTTCTTCTTGAGTGAGTTGAATCTGTTTTAGCTTTTGTTAATAAAGGCTCTACATATCCTCTCAACGCTTTCGCTTTAGCAACTGTTGTGTTAATGCGTTTGTGCTGAATTAATGAACCAGCCATATTAGATAGCATCGCTTTTCTGTGAGCTGATTTTCTACCTAAATTGTTTACTTTATTACCGTGTCTCATATTTAAAATTTCGTAAGTAACGGTTAACTGGATCATTTCTAAGGTATCGCCTAAGCCCAGCCACCTATTACGCCATTACTAATTTATTGCGATACTAATCTTTATCTAATTTGTATTTTGAAACATTCATTCCGAATGATAGACCTTTGTTATCAACTAAGTCTTCTAACTCAGTAAGAGATTTCTTACCGAAGTTACGGAATTTCAATAAGTCATTTTTGTTGTAAGAAACTAAATCACCTAATGTTTCAACGTCTGCTGCTTTCAAACAATTCAAAGCACGAACTGATAAATCCATATCAACTAATTTCGTTTTAAGCAATTGACGCATATGTAACGAAGTTTCGTCGAATTCTTCAGTTTCAGCTTTTACTTCACTATCTAAAGTGATACGCTCATCTGAGAACAACATGAAGTGATGAATCAAAATTTTAGCTGCTTCTTTCAATGCTTCTTTCGGATGAACTGATCCGTCAGTTGTAATGTCAAGAACCAATTTCTCATAATCCGTTTTTTGTTCTACACGGAAGTTTTCAATCGCAAATTTTACATTTTTGATTGGTGTGTAGATAGAATCGATGAAAATTGTTCCAAATGGAGCACCACTAATTTTATTTTCTTCTGCAGGAACATATCCGCGTCCTTTAGTAATTGAAAGTTCAATTTCTAATTTAACAGACGATTCCATGTTACAGATAACCAAGTCTGAATTCAATACTTGGAAAGCAGATGTGAATTTTCCTAAATCTCCTGCTGTTAGTTTATCTTGTCCTGAAATTGAAACAACAACTGTTTCGCTGTCAGTTCCTTCAATTTGTTGTTTGAAACGAACTTGTTTCAAGTTCAAGATGATTTCAGTAACGTCTTCTACTACTCCTTTAATTGTAGTGAATTCGTGATCAGCACCTTCAATGCGAATAGACGAAATTGCAAAACCTTCTAATGAAGAAAGCAAAATACGACGTAATGCATTACCAACTGTAATACCGTATCCTGGTTCAAGAGGACGGAATTCAAATTGTCCGTGATGCTCATCGGACTGAATCATAATAACCTTGTCAGGTTTTTGAAAATCTAAAATTGCCATGTTGTGTTCTTCTTTTTAATTGTTCTTCGGTTGCGCGGTTAAAAAGACTGAAGAAAATCATCCAACCCTTTAGCCGAATACCAATATGATTAATATTATTTAGAGTATAACTCGACGATTAACTGTTCTTTAATGTTCTCAGGAATCATCTCACGTGAAGGCACGCTTAACAATTTCCCAGACATGTCAGAATTGTTCCAATCTAACCAGTCGTATTTTTTACTGTTTGATGATAATGAAGAAGTGATTGCTTCTAATGATTTAGATTTCTCACGAACTCCAACAACATCACCAATTTTAACAGTGTATGAAGGAATGTTCACAACTTCACCGTTTACAGTAATGTGTTTGTGAGAAACTAATTGACGTGCACCACGACGGCTAGGAGCAACTCCTAAACGGAAAACTGTATTATCCAAACGTGTTTCACACAATTGTAATAAGTTTTCACCAGTGATACCTTTCATACGAGATGCTCTTTCGAACATATTAGAGAATTGACGCTCTAAAATACCGTATGTGTATTTCGCTTTTTGTTTTTCACCCAACTGGATAGCATATTCTGATTGCTTTCCACCACGTCTTTTTGAAGGACCGTGTTGTCCTGGGCCGTAGCTTCTTCTTTCTAACGCTTTATCTGGTCCAAAGATAGGATCTCTGAAACGACGTGCGATTTTTGATTTTGGTCCTGTATATCTTGCCATTTTTATTTGTTTTAAAGAGTGATCATGAATTAAGGCTTTCCTTCGATGATCTCAATTACCCTTTATAGATTAATATTAAACTCTACGTCTTTTAGGAGGACGACATCCGTTGTGTGGTAATGGAGTAACATCCATGATTTCAGTTACTTCAATTCCAGCATTGTGCAAAGCACGAATAGCTGATTCACGACCAGCTCCAGGTCCTTTTACAAATACTTTTACTCTACGTAATCCGAAGTCATGTGCTTCCTTCGCTGCATCCTCTGCTGATACTTGTGCAGCATATGGAGTGTTCTTTTTAGAACCTTTGAAGCCCATTTTTCCCGCTGATGACCAAGAAATTACCTGACCAGCGTTGTTTGTCAAAGAAATGATAACGTTGTTGAAGGTAGCTTGAATATGCGCTTCACCCATCGCTTCTACTTTGACATTCTTCTTCTTTTTTTGATTAGACTTTGCCATTATATAATTTAATTTAAGTAAGCTGCACTAACGTTTGTCTTAAACAAATGTTAGTGCGTTCTCTTATTTAGTTGCTTTTTTCTTGTTAGCAACTGTTTTTCTTCTACCTTTTCTAGTACGAGAGTTATTTTTCGTACGTTGACCTCTCAACGGTAAACCAGAACGGTGACGAATTCCTCGTTGACAACCGATATCCATCAAACGTTTAATGTTCAACTGAATTTCAGAACGTAATTGTCCTTCAGTTTTAATTTCATTAATCGAGTTACGAATAGCTCCCAACTGATCATCGTTCCAATCTTGAACTTTGATGTTTTCGTCAATTCCATTGTCCTTCAAAATTTGTTTTGAAGTGCTTCTTCCAATTCCGAAGATGTAAGTCAATCCGATGACTCCTCTCTTGTTTTTTGGTAAATCTATACCTGCAATACGTGCCATACTCTTATACTATTACCCTTGTCTTTGTTTAAGTTTAGGATTCTTTTTATTAATCACATAAACTCTTCCTTTTCTCTTAACGATCTTGCAGTCTGCAGAACGCTTTTTAACTGATGCTCTAACTTTCATCTTTTCTCTTTATTTAAGGAAAATCCTTATTTATATCTGAAAGATATTCTTCCTTTTGTTAAATCATAAGGAGACATCTCCACTTTAACTCTATCTCCAGGTAGAATCTTAATGTAAAACATTCTCATCTTTCCTGAAATGTGAGCTGTGATAATGTGACCATTTTCTAACTCCACTCTGAACATTGCGTTCGAAAGGGCTTCGATGATTACACCGTCTTGCTCAATTGATGTTTGCTTTGCCATGTCTTAAAATCCTGATAATTCGTTTGCTGATCTTCGACCTTTAACTCTCGTACCTTCCATCAAACCATCCATGTGACGATTCAATAAATAAGATTCGATTTGTTGAAGCGTGTCTAATACAACACCAACCATAATCAAAATAGAAGTTCCTCCAAAGAACATAGCAAACGCATCATTAATCCCTGCCATTTTAGCAATAGAAGGCAAAATTGCAATCGCTGCTAAAAATAAAGATCCTGGGAACGTGATGCGAGAAACTAACGTATCAATGTATTCAGCTGTTTCTTCACCTGGACGAACGCCCGGAATAAAACCACCGCTTCTTTTTAAATCATCGGCAATTTTACGTGGGTTGATCATAATCGCAGTATAGAAATACGTGAATACAATAATCAGCACAGCTAACAATACGTTGTAGCTCAAGCCATAAATATCTCCCAAAGTACGTTGAATAAATCCACCACCTTCGGCTGCTGCACCAGCAAAAATCATCACAGGAATTGTCATGATTGCTTGCGCAAAGATAATTGGCATTACACCACTCGCATTTACTTTAATTGGCAAATAACTTCTTGCTCCTTGCTCATCAACTGCTCGCGCTCCAACAACACGTTTTGCCGTGTTTAATGGAATTTTACGAACACCTTGAACAATTAAAATCGTTCCCAAAATCACCACCATAAAGGCAACAATTTCTAAAACCAATTTAATTAAGTTACCCGACTCAACTGAGAATCCAAACTCCGCAATGAACGCTTCTGGTAAACGAGCTAAGATACCAACTGTAATCAATAACGAAATACCGTTACCAATTCCTTTGTCAGTAATTCTTTCTCCCAACCAAACAGCAAACATAGATCCTGCGATAAGCACAAGAATCGTTTGAGTCCACCAGAACGTATTTGCATCAACAGGCATTGCACCTTTTGATTGCACATACAAGGTTAAATAACTTGGGGCTTGAAGCGCACAAATAATAATTGTAAGTATGCGTGTGTAATTATTGATACGTTTTCTCCCTGATTCACCTTCATTCTGCATTTTTTGTACAGCAGGAACTGCCATACCCAGTAATTGCATAATAATCGATGCACTGATGTAAGGCATAATTCCTAATGCCATCACAGATGCATTAGTGAAACCACCACCGGAAAATAGAGAAAGTAACGTCTCCAATGTGTTTTGTCCGCCATTAGCTTGCGCATTCATTAACGCGGTGTAGTTTACACCCGGTAAAATGACGAACGATCCTACTCGGTAAACAAGAATTAAGGTAAGAGTCAATAAGATTCTTTTCCTTAATTCTTCTACTTTCCAGATGTTTTTAATATTCTGTATAAAACGTTTCATTTTAAAAAAATGTTGGCAAAGTTAATTAGATTTCTGAACAATTCCCACCTTGACCTTCAATCACTGCTTTAGCAGATCCTGAAAACTTGTGAGCAGTTACATTAATCTTCCCTTTCAACTCTCCTCTTCCTAAAATTTTAACTAGCTCATTTCTAGATACTAATCCATTTTCACGTAATACTTCAGGTGTAATTTCTGAAACATTTTTACGGTCAATTAATGATTGAATAATATCTAAATTAATTGCTTTGTACTCAACTCGGTTAATGTTTTTGAAACCAAATTTAGGTACACGTCTTTGTAATGGCATTTGCCCACCTTCGAAACCAATCTTAGATTTATATCCAGATCTTGACTTCGCTCCTTTGTGTCCACGAGTAGAAGTACCACCATGACCAGATCCCTGACCACGTGCGATTCTTTTTACTCTTTTTACAGATCCACTTGCTGGAGTTAAATTATGTAAATTCATTGTAAATCGATTTTAATGTTTTACTGAACAACCTCTAACATGTGTTGTACTTTCTTAACCATCCCTAGGATTTGTGGAGTTGCCTCATGTTCAACAACTTGATTCAACTTTTTAAATCCTAACGCTTTAATCGTAGCCTTCTGATCAGCTGGACGTTTAATAGCGCTTCTTACTTGCTTAATTTTAATTGTAGCCATCTGATATACTATTAACCGTTAAATACTTTGTCCAATGTGATCCCACGTTGTTTAGCTACTGCAACAGCATCTCTCATACGAGAAAGTGCATCAATTGTTGCTTTCACTACGTTGTGTGGATTTGAAGATCCTTGCGATTTTGCCAAGACGTTATGAACTCCAACACTTTCTAATACTGCACGCATCGCACCACCGGCGATAACTCCTGTACCATTTGTAGCTGGTTTCAATAAAACTTCCGCTCCACCGAATTTACCTTTTTGAGCATGAGGAACAGTACCTTTCAAAATTGGAACTTTGATCAAATTTTTCTTTGCATCATCGATTCCTTTTGTGATTGCTTCTGTAACTTCTTTTGCTTTTCCTAAACCGTGACCAACGATACCATTTTCATCACCTACCACTACGATAGCTGAGAAAGTAAACGTACGACCTCCTTTTGTTACTTTCGTAACACGGTTTACAGCAACGAGTTTATCCTTTAACTCTATATCTGCAGATTTAACTCTATTCAATACTTGTGCTGCCATTTTTTAAAATTTTAAACCGCCTTCTCGAGCCGAGTCAGCTAATGATTTAACTCTACCGTGGTATAGATATCCATTGCGATCAAATACAACGGTCTCGATTCCGGCTTTTAATGCTTTTTCAGCTACTTCTTTACCAATAACAGCTGCTTGTTGAACTTTATTAACTTTTTCAACAGCTTTGTTTTTGTAAGAACCAGCAGATGCCAATGTTACTCCGTTCACATCATCGATCAACTGTGCGTAGATCTGTTTGTTACTACGGAAAACTGAAAGGCGAGGCACCTTAGAAGTACCAGAAATTTTCTTTCTGATTCTTCTTTTAATTTTTGCTCTTCTGTTTAATTTACTGAATGCCATAACTATTAACTATTATTTTTTACCTGCAGATTTACCAGCTTTTCTTCTAATTTCTTCGCCTAAGAAACGAACACCTTTACCTTTGTATGGTTCAGGTTTACGTAGGGAACGAATTTTGGCAGCGACCTGGCCCAAAAGTTGTTTATCGTACGATTCTAACGTAACAACAGGTGCCTTACCCTTTTGGGTGTCTGCAGATACCTTAATTTCTGAAGGAATTTCGAAAACAATTGGGTGAGAATAACCTAATGCTAACTCTAACTGTTGACCAGTTGTTGTTGCACGGTATCCAACTCCGATTACTTCTAACTCCTTTTTGTACCCTTCCGAAACTCCAACTACCATGTTCTGCAATAAAGCGCGGTATAAACCATGCTTTGCACGATGAGTCGGTGAATCTGATTCGCGGCTGAAAGTTATTGTGTTGTCCTCAATGGTTAATGTAACACAAGAATCGATTTCTTGAGACAATTCACCTTTAGGACCCTTAACGGTAACATTCGTTCCGTTTAACTTTACGTCTACTCCACTCGGGATGTTAACTGGGGATTTACCTATCCTTGACATTTCTAACTATTCTTAAAATTAATATACGTAGCAAAGAACCTCTCCACCTACGTTTTGTTTTCTTGCTTCTTTATCAGTAATTACACCTTTAGAAGTTGATACGATTGCAATACCAAGTCCATTCAATACGCGTGGCATCTCTGCAGATCCACTGTATTTTCTTAAACCTGGACGAGAAGCTCTTTGCAATTTAGTAATTGCAGGAACTTTTGTAGATGCATTGTATTTCAAAGCGATTTTAATAACGCCTTGTTTGTCATCTTCTTCAAATTTGTAATTTGTGATATAACCTTGATCGAATAAAATCTGTGTCATTGCACGTTTCACATTCGAACCTGGAATTTCTACCATTTTCAAACCAGCCGCACTTGCGTTACGAACTCGTGTTAGAAAATCTGCTATAGGATCTGTATACATGTCCTTTTTTTTTATTAATTACTCGGTAGAGTTTCAATCCCGAAACTTCGGGAGACTTTTACCAACTTGCTTTTTTAACTCCTGGGATTTTACCAGCTAAAGCCATTTCACGGAAAGTAACACGTGAAAGACCAAACTGACGCATATAACCTCTTGGACGACCTGTTAATCCACAACGATTGTGAACACGGATTTTAGAAGAGTTTGCAGGCAATTTTTGAATCGCCATCATTGCATCCCATTTAGCTGCTTGTACTTCTTCAGAAGCGTCTGTTGATTTTAACACTTTCGTTAATTCAGCACGTTTCTTAGCGTATCTAACAACCATTTTTTCTCTTTTGCGCTCACGCGCTTTCATAGATTCTTTAGCCATTTCTTCTTATTTTTTAATAAATGGGAAACCGAATGCATCTAAAAGAGCTTTTGCTTCTTCATCACTCTCAGCCGATGTAACGAAAGTAATATCCATACCTAACATACGGCTTACTTTATCGATATCGATTTCTGGGAAAATGATATGCTCTTTTACTCCTAAGTTAAAGTTACCTCTACCATCAAATCCTTTTGGATTGATCCCACGAAAATCGCGAGTACGTGGTAAAGCAACAGCTAAAAGACGATCCAAGAATTCATACATCTTGTTTCCTCTTAAAGTAACTTTAGTACCGATAGGCATTCCTTTTCTTAACTTAAAGTTAGAGATATCCTTTTTAGATAATGTCGTAACTGCTTTTTGACCAGCAATTCTTGACAAATCCACAACGGCATTATCAATTAACTTTTTGTCCGCTACTGCGTCTCCCATTCCTTGGCTCAACACAATTTTTTCAAGTTTAGGTACTCTCATAACTGTTTTGTACCCGAACTTTTCAGTCAATGCAGGAATAATCTCAGCACTGTACTTTTCCTTAAGTCTTGGTGAATAACTCATTACTTAATCTCCTCCCCTGATTTTTTTGAATAACGTACTAATTTTCCATTTGCATCTTCGCGGCGTCCTGTTCTAGACGCAACACCTTTAGATACAACCATAAGGTTTGAAATGTGAAGACCTGCTTCTTTCTCCACGATTCCTCCTTGAGGGTCTGCTGCACTTGGTTTAGCGTGTTTCTTTACAAGATTCACACCTTCCACAATTGCACGCAGCTTTTTTCTGTCGATAGAAAGGATTTTACCTTCCTGACCTTTAGCTTCACCGCTAATAACCTTAACAGTGTCGCCTACTTTAATGTGTAATTTCTGTTGCATAACTTCAATTATTTAAAGTACCTCAGGAGCCAATGAAACAACTTTCATATAGTTGTTTTCACGAAGCTCACGAGCAACTGGTCCGAAAATACGAGTTCCTCTCATCTCACCCGCTTGATTTAAAATAACGCAAGCGTTATCATCAAAACGAATGTAAGAACCATCCGCACGGCGTACTTCTTTCTTTGTTCTTACTACTACCGCCTTGGCTACCGATCCCTTTTTAACGGCACCAGAGGGCATTGCACTCTTGACAGCAACAACGATCTTATCTCCAACCGAAGCATAACGACGTTTTGTTCCACCTAATACGCGGATTACCAAAACAGTTTTTGCTCCTGAGTTGTCTGCTACTGCAAGTCTTGATTCTGTTTGTATCATTACAAAAAATTATTTAGCTCTTTCAATAATTTCTACTAATCTCCAGTTCTTTGATTTACTCAAAGGACGTGTTTCCATGATTTTTACCATATCTCCGATATTACAATCGTTGTTTTCATCATGGGCAACAAATTTAGTAGTTTTTTTTACGAACTTACCATATTTTGGGTGTTTTACTTTACGCTCCACAGAAACTACAATTGATTTCTGCATTTTGTCGCTAGTAACGATCCCTACTCGCTCTTTTCTTAAATTACGCTTTTCCATTTCAAGCTAATTTGTTTTTTTTAAACAAGCAACTAAGCTTGCGCTTCACGTTTAGTCAATTCAGTCTGCAATCTTGCAATTGTTTTTCTGACATTACGAATCTGAATTGGATTCTCCATTGGTGCAACACTGTGCGTCAATTTCATTTTCGCTAGTTGCTCAGAGAAGTCCGAGATGCGACTCTTAACGTCTTCAACTGAAAGTTTTGTGATTTCTTGCTGCTTCATATTAATTACTATTTCTCTGGTATAACATAGTCATTGCGTACAATGAACTTACATTTCACCGGTAACTTTTGAGCTGCCAAACGCATTGCTTCTTTAGCAATTTCGTAAGGAACACCGTCCGCTTCAAACATGATGCGACCTGGTTTAACTACTGCTACCCAGTGACTTGGAGCACCTTTACCTTTACCCATACGAACTTCGGCTGGTTTTGAGGTAACCGGTTTGTCAGGGAAAATACGGATCCACACCTTTCCTTCACGTTTCATGTATCGAGTAACGGCGATACGTGATGCTTCGATTTGGCGTGATGTAATCCATCCAGGCTCCAATGTTTTTAGTCCGAAAGAACCGAAAGCAATTGTACTACCTCTTTGAGCTAGACCTCTGTTTCGACTTTTTTGAACTCTTCTAAATTTGGTTCTTTTTGGCTGTAACATCTTTTGTAAATTTTACTGTCCTGTTTTATTTTTTCTTTCTCTTAGCACCCATTGGTTTTCTTGAACCAGCTCCTGCTCCTGATTTAGCAGCTTGAGCAGCCATTCCGACATTTGGTGAAAGATCGCGTTTTCCGTAAACTTCTCCTTTGCATATCCACACTTTGATACCCAAACGACCATACGTTGTATGTGCTTCGGAAATTGCATAATCGATGTCAGCTCTGAACGTATGTAACGGAGTACGTCCATCTTTGTACATCTCACTACGAGCCATCTCTGCTCCATTCAAACGTCCAGAAATCTTAACTTTGATTCCTTCAGCTCCCATGCGCATTGTACTCGCAATTGCCATTTTAATAGCTCTTCTAAAAGAAATACGTGCTTCCAATTGACGAGCGATTCCATCAGCTACTAAACGAGCATCCAATTCTGGACGTTTCACCTCGAAAATATTGATTTGAATCTCTTTCTTCGTAATTTTCTTTAACTCTTCTTTTAGTTTATCTACTTCTTGTCCACCTTTACCAATTATAACTCCAGGACGAGCTGTGTTGATCGTAACAGTAACAAGTTTAAGCGTTCTCTCGATAATAATTTTCGCGATACTAGCTCTAGATAAACGAGCATTAAGGTACTTACGGATTTGATCATCTTCGATGATTTTATCTCTGTAGTTATCCCCTCCATACCAGTTAGACTCCCATCCGTGGATGAAACCAAGTCTATTTCCTATTGGATTTGTTTTTTGTCCCATTTTATCCTAACTTATTTAGCACCATCAACTACAATGGTAACATGGTTTGATCTTTTTCTTACTCTATGCGCTCTACCTTGAGGTGCAGCTTGAATTCTTTTCAACATAGCACCACCACCAACTTCAATTGATTTTACTACTAGTTTCTCTTCTTCAATGCTTTTCCCTTCGTTTTTTTGCTCCCAGTTAGCAATTGCTGAACGCAATAACTTCTCTAAGCTTGTAGACGCATTTTTCGCATTATGTTGCAATATATTTAGAGCTTTGTTAACCTCTACTCCCCTTACAAGATCTGCAACTAATCTCATCTTTCTCGGAGCAATTGGCGAATCATTCAAACGTGCAATTGCCGTTGTACTTTTCGTCGCCTTTAAATTTTCAGCTCTTAACCTTTTTCTAGCACCCATGACTTTGCTATTTAAATTCTATCTTTTCTTATCTTTTTTATTCCCACCATGGCCACGGAAATTACGCGTTGGAGAGAATTCCCCCAATTTGTGTCCCACCATGTTTTCAGTTACGAAAACCGGAATAAACTTGTTACCATTATGTACGGCGAATGTCAACCCTACGAAATCAGGAGTTATAGTTGAAGCTCTTGACCAAGTTTTGATCACTGCTTTACTACTTGACGCTTGTGCATCATCCACTCGTTTCATTAACTTGTAATGTACAAAAGGTGGTTTTTTCAACGAACGACTCATATCTTACTTATTTTTTTCTTCTTTCGATGATAAACTTATCTGAATACTTCTTCTTATCACGTGTTTTGTAACCTTTAGCTGGCATACCATTACGTGAACGAGGGTGTCCTCCTGAGTTACGCCCTTCACCACCACCCATTGGGTGATCAACCGGGTTCATAACTACACCACGTACACGTGGACGACGACCTAACCAACGAGAACGTCCTGCTTTACCAGAGACTACTAAGTTGTGTTCAGAATTTGAGACAGACCCAATTGTAGCCATACATGTAGTTAAAATCATTCTAGTTTCACCAGAAGGCATTTTAACAATAGCATAGCGACCATCGCGAGCGTTCAATTGAGCGTAAGTACCTGCACCACGTGCGATAGCACCACCCTTTCCAGGTTTTAATTCAATGTTATGAATTACAGTACCTAATGGAACATCACTTAAGAAAAGTGCATTTCCTACATTAGGAGCAGCGGTTTTTCCAGCTACAACAGTATCTCCAACTTTTAATCCGTTTGGAGCAATGATGTAACGTTTTTCACCATCTGCATAAAATAACAAAGCGATGTGAGCCGTACGGTTTGGATCGTATTCGATCGATTTTACCGTTGCAGGCACGTCATGCTTGTCTCTTTTAAAGTCAACGATACGGTATTTTTGTTTGTGACCACCACCCATATAACGCATGGTCATTCTACCGTCGTTGTTACGACCTCCAGATTTCTTCATCGGCGCAACTAAGCTCTTTTCAGGAACATTAGTTGTGATTTCTGAATAATCACTGTTGATCTTGTGTCTTTGCCCTGGAGTGATAGGCTTGAATTTTTTAAGACTCATTAGTCAACTGCTTAAAAATTATTAAATAAATCAATCGTTTCTCCTACTGCAACAGTAACTACAGCTTTTTTCCATAGTTTACTTGGTTGCTCAACGATACCTTTGTTAGTATACTTAACAGAGGATTTACCACCGCCATAATTCATTGTACGAACTTCAGTTACACTGACACCATACATCTTCTCGACAGCATTTTTAATTTCTATTTTATTCGCCTTTCTATCTACAGCAAATGTAAAACGGTTGAATTTCTCACTCGTTCCAGTTGCTTTTTCTGAGATGATTGGCTTTTTGATAATTGTTTTCATCATCAATTAGTTTAGAATCTTTTCGATTACTTCAATTGAACTCTCTGCCAATACAACTTTCTTCGCGTTCAATACATCAAATGTATTTACTGAATCAGCTGTAACGACTTTAACTCTTCCTAGGTTACGTGATGACAAATAAACATTGTCATTTTGACTTCCTAAAATCATAAGAACTTTTTCGTTCTCAAGTTTCAATGCTGCCAACAACGATTTGAAATCTTTTGTTTTAGCTGCGTCGAAATTAAGATCTTCAAGCACCATGATAGATTCATTTTGAGCTTTGTAAGAAAATGCTGATTTTCTTGCCAATCTTTTCAACTTAACATTCAACTTGAAATGGTAGTTTCTTGGTCTTGGTCCGAAGATTCGTCCACCACCTACACGAGTACCAGATTTGATACTACCAGCACGTGCACCACCAGTTCCTTTTTGTTTCTTAATTTTTTTCGTAGATCCAGATATTTCTGCTCTTTCTTTTGCTTTATGCGTTCCTTGACGACGATTCGCCAAGTGTTGCTTAACATCTAAGTAAATTGCGTGATCATTTGGTTCGATACCAAAAACTGAATCTGAAAGCGTTACCTTTTTAGAAGTAGCTTTTCCTTTCGCGTCAAATACTTTTACTTCCATTACTTATTAATTGTTATGGTTCCACCTTTAGATCCAGGAATTGATCCTTTCACCACGATTAAATTCTTGTCTGCGAGAACTTTCAAAACTTCAAGATTCTCCATCACAACGCGCTTGTTACCCATTTGTCCACCCATGCGCATTCCTTTGAATACACGTGCTGGATAAGAACAAGCTCCGATTGATCCTGGTGCTCTTAGACGGTTATGTTGTCCGTGTGTTGCTTGACCAACTCCACCGAAACCATGACGTCTTACAACCCCTTGGAAACCTTTTCCTTTTGATGTTCCAATGATACTAACATATTCACCTTCCTCGAAAATGTTTACATCAATATTATCTCCGAGATTAACGTTATCGAAACCTTTAAATTCCACCAACTTCGCTTTTGGAGTTGTGTTAGCTTTTTTAAAGTGACCTTTCAATGCGTTTGGAGTGTTTTTTTCTTTACGGTCTCCAAAACCCAATTGAACAGCCTCGTAACCATCTCTGTCTTGTGTTTTGATCTGAGTCACAACACAAGGACCAGCTTCTATAACCGTGCATGGCATTGCTTTACCCTCGGCACTGTAGATGCTAGTCATTCCGACTTTTCTACCAATAATTCCTGGCATACTTTAACTATTTAATTATTAAACTTTAATTTCTACGTCAACCCCACTAGGCAACTCTAATCTCATTAGTGCATCAACAGTCTTAGAAGAAGAACTGTAGATATCTAACAATCTTTTGTATGAACATAATTCAAACTGCTCACGCGCTTTTTTATTTACGTGTGGCGATTTCAAAACTGTGTAAATTCTTTTGTGTGTTGGTAATGGAATTGGTCCACTAACTACAGCACCAGTAGCTTTTACAGTTTTTACTATTTTTTCTGCCGATTTGTCAACCAAATTGTGATCGTACGACTTTAATTTAATTCTTATTTTTTGGCTCATTACCTAAGTATTATGCTGAAACTTTACCATTAATTTTTGACACTACGTCATCCGCAACGTTCTTCGGTGCCTCAGCATAGTGTGAGAACTCCATTGAAGAACTTGCTCTACCTGAAGAAAGGGTACGTAATTGAGTTACATATCCGAACATTTCAGATAAAGGAACATCCGCTTTAACAACTTTTGATCCTGCTCTATCATCCATTCCACGAATTACACCGCGACGTCTGTTTAAGTCACCTACGATATCACCCATGTTTTCTTCTGGTGTAACCACTTCCATTTTCATGATTGGCTCAAGAAGAACTGGACGAGCATTTTTCAATGCTGCTTTATATGCCATTTTAGCACATAATTCGAATGATAATGAATCTGAATCGACAGCGTGGAAAGAACCATCCATTAATTCAACTTTCATAGCATCTACTGGGAAACCAGCTAAGACACCATTTTTCATTGATTCTTTAAATCCTTTCTCTACAGAAGGAATAAACTCTCTTGGAATGTTACCACCTTTAATGCTGTTAACGAATTCTAATCCAGTTTTTTCAGCGTTATCTTGTGGAGAAATTTTAACAACGATATCGGCAAATTTACCACGACCACCTGATTGTTTTTTGTAAACTTCTCTGTGATCAACACCTGCTGTAATATTCTCACGGTAAGAAACTTGAGGAGCACCTTGGTTTACTTCAACCTTGAACTCACGTCTCAAACGGTCAACAATAATTTCTAAGTGTAACTCACCCATTCCAGAGATAATAGTTTGACCAGTTTCCTCGTCAGTATTCACACGGAATGTTGGATCTTCTTCTGCTAATTTTGACAAACCTACTCCTAATTTATCTTGGTCAGCTTGAGTTTTAGGCTCAATTGCAATACCGATAACTGGATCAGGGAAGTTCATAGATTCCAAAATGATTGGCGCATTCTCAGCACATAAAGTATCTCCTGTACGGATATCTTTAAATCCAACTAATGCTCCAATATCTCCTGCTCCTAACTCATCAATTTGATTTTGTTTGTTAGCGTGCATTTGGAAGATTCTAGAAATACGCTCTTTGTTATTTGTACGTGTATTCAATACGTAAGAACCAGCTGGTAATTTACCTGAATAAGCACGTGTAAAACACAAACGACCTACGAAAGGATCTGTAGCGATTTTAAATGCTAAACCTGAGAAAGGCTCATCGTAAGACGGTTGACGAGTTACCTCTTCATCTGTTTTAGGATTGATACCTGAAATCGCTTCAACATCCAATGGTGAAGGAAGAATTTCCATTACCATATCCAACATTGCTTGAACACCTTTGTTTTTGAAAGATGAACCACACATCATTGGAACTACTTTTCCAGAAATTGTAGCTTGACGCAATGCATCTAAAATTTCACGTTCTGTCAATGAGTTCTCATCTTCGAAGAATTTCTCCATCAATGATTCGTCAAATTCAGCAACCGCTTCTAATAATTCACTACGTAATCTTCTTGCTTCGTCAATAATATCAGCTGGAATTTCAACTTCTTGGAAAGTCATTCCCATGTCTTCATTCCAAACAATTCCTTTGAAGTTAATTAAATCAACAACTCCTTTGAAATTATCTTCGTCACCAATATTGATTTGTAAAGGTAATGCGTGACTACCCAACATTTCTTTCACTTGTTTACACACGTTTAAGAAATCAGCACCTTGACGGTCCATTTTGTTTACGAAACCAATACGTGGAACGTTGTAGTTATTTGCAAGTCTCCAGTTTGTTTCTGATTGAGGCTCAACACCATCAACAGCTGAAAACAAGAAAACTAAACCATCTAATACACGTAACGAACGATTCACCTCAACTGTAAAGTCAACGTGTCCCGGTGTGTCAATAATATTAATATGGTAATCTTGTCCTCTATATTTCCAGTTTACTGTAGTAGCTGCAGACGTAATAGTAATACCACGCTCTTGCTCTTGCTCCATCCAGTCCATTGTAGCTCCACCTTCGTGAACCTCACCAATTTTGTGATTCACACCAGAATAATACAAAATACGCTCTGTTGTTGTTGTTTTACCAGCATCAATGTGAGCAGCAATTCCGATGTTACGGGTAAATTTAAGATCTCTAGCCATAATGATTAAAATCTAAAATGTGAGAACGCTTTGTTAGCCTCAGCCATTCTTAATGTATCTTCTTTCTTTTTGTAGGCAGCACCTTCTTCTTTCGAAGCAGCAATGATTTCTGACGCTAATTTACCAGCCATCGTTTTTTCATTACGTTTACGTGAGTAACCTATCAACCATTTCATTGCTAAAGATGCTTTACGATCTTCACGCACTGGAGTTGGGATTTGGAAAGTAGCTCCACCAACACGACGGCTACGAACCTCAACACTTGGAGTAACATTTTCCAATGCTTTTCTCCAAACATCTAATCCTTCTTGATCTTCAATTTTTTTGTCTACGATTTCAATTGCTTCGTAGAATATTTTGAACGCTAAATTCTTTTTCCCGTCGTACATCAAGTTGTTAACGAATTTTGTTACTACAACATCGTTGAACTTTGGATCCGGGAGAATGGCTATTTTCTTGGCTTTTCTTCTTCTCATCTCTTAAAGCTTTAATTATTTTTGTTTAGGTCTCTTAGTTCCATACTTAGAGCGACGTTGAGTTCTTCCTTCTACTCCGGCTGTATCTTCAGCACCGCGAACGATGTGATAACGAACCCCTGGTAAATCTTTTACTCTACCACCACGAACTAACACTAACGAGTGCTCTTGTAAGTTGTGACCTTCACCACCGATGTAAGCGTTGACTTCCTTACCGTTAGTCAAACGCACCCTTGCAACTTTACGCATTGCAGAGTTCGGTTTTTTCGGAGTAGTGGTGTAAACACGTACACATACCCCTTTACGCTGTGGACAAGAATCAAGTGCAGCAGATTTACTCTTCTTCACTACCGCTGTTCTTCCTTTGCGAACTAATTGTTGAATAGTTGGCATAAAATACTCTTAATTTTTATAAATATATAATTGCCCCAAATACACTTTGAGGGGTGCAAAGATAGATAATTAATTTTATAAACCAACCTGTTAATAAAAAAATCTGAAGTTTTTTAACAGAAACTTGTTTACATCTTTCAAAATAACCGAAATATCTCGTTTTTAACCAACTGCTAAACTATTCTAGCCGATAAAATTCAACTGCTAATTATTAACAATTATGACCTCCATTTATCGTGTCAATAAATCAAAAAAGAGGACCTATTTAGACCCTCTTTTCTATAGCTATTTAAAAAATTGTTATCTGTACAATGTACTTTTAACAGCTTTTACAATTCGATCAACATTTGGCAAAGCCTCATCAATTAAAGTTGGAGAAAAAGCAAAAGGTGTGTCTGTTTGTGTCACGCGCAGAACCGGTGCATCCAAATAATCAAATGCATATCGTTGCAAATGATAAGCGATTTCAGAAGAAATAGACGCTAACGGCCAAGACTCTTCGACTACCACACAACGATTTGTTTTCTTTACAGACTCAACAACACATGCGTAATCAATAGGTCGAACAGTTCTCAAATCGATGATTTCAACTGAAATTCCTTCTTTCGCTAGAACGTCAGCTGCTTCATACGCAACTTTGATAATCTTACCAAAAGAAACGATTGTTACATCTGTACCTTTTCTTTTAATATCTGCAACTCCTATCGGAATGATATATTCACCTTCTGGAATTTCACCTTTATCACCATACATTTTTTCTGACTCCAAGAATACAACTGGATCATTGTCACGAATAGCCGCTTTCAATAAACCTTTTGCATCATAAGGATTTGATGGTGTAATAACTTTTAATCCTGGAACATGCGCATAAAATGCTTCAAATGATTGAGAGTGTGTTGCTGCTAATTGTCCAGCAGTTCCGTTTCCTCCTCTAAATACAATTGGACAATGATATTGCCCTCCTGACATTTGCAACATTTTTGCTGCACTATTAATAATTTGATCCGCCGCCAAAATCGCAAAGTTCCATGTCATAAACTCTACAATCGGACGCAAACCATTCATCGATGCACCAACAGCAATTCCTGCGAAACCTAATTCGGCAATCGGCGTGTCAATTACGCGTTTTGGACCAAACTCATCCAACATACCTTGTGAAACTTTATAAGCTCCATTGTATTCAGCAACTTCTTCACCCATTAAAAAAACACCTTCATCGCGACGCATTTCTTCTGACATTGCTTCTCTTAAGGCTTCTCTAAATTGTACCGTTTTCATACTTTATCGACTAAATTTATTCCACAAGTGGATGCCAAAAATAATAATATAAGTTGAAAGACAAAAGCAGAAGCTTAAAAGTTCATAATTCGGTTAATTTGGTGAGTAAATTCGATTGATAACTTTCAATACATTTTTGATCGCTGATTTAATTAAAAAAACTTTTCAAACTTGTGTCTAAAACATTGCATCGTATGAGAATATTTGTTTTAAATTTGCGCACGATAGAAAATAACGAGAACATGAAAATACTTGTATGTATCAGTAAATCACCAGATACAACTTCGAAAATTGCCTTCACAGACAACAACACTAAATTCGATGAGAATGGTGTTCAATACATTGTGAATCCGTATGATGAGTGGTATGCCCTTGTGCGTGCACTTGAAATTAAAGAAACTCTTGGTGGAAACGTAACAATCGTTTCTGTTGGTTCTGCAGCAGATGAAGCGATTATTCGTAAAGCTTTAGCGATTGGAGCAGATGATGCAGTTCGCATTGATGCTGAACCAACTGATGCATATTACACAGCGGTTCAAATTGCTGAGTACGCAAAATCAAATGGTTTTGACTTAGTTTTAACAGGAAAAGAAACAATTAACTACAATGGTTCACAAGTTGCTGGAATGATTGCTGAATCACTTGATTTGCCTTTCGTTTCTTTGGCTACTAAAATGGATGTAAGTGGAACTACTTTGACATTAGAGCGCGAAATCGTTGGTGGTGTTCAAGTAGTAGAAGTTGGCTTACCAGCAGTAGTTTCTTGTGCAAAAGGAATGGCTGAACAACGTATTCCAAATATGCGCGGAATTATGGCAGCAAGAACAAAACCATTACAAGTTGTTGCGCCAGTTGCAGTTGATACATTGACATCTTACGTTTCGTATTCAATGCCAAACGCAAAATCAGCTTGTAAAATGATTGATCCAACAAACATGGATGAATTGGTAGAATTGTTACACAACGAAGCAAAAGTTATTTAATAAATCAGATTATGTCAGTTTTAGTATATATAAATAGTAACAATGGATTGCATAAATCTGCTTTTGAGGCTGTTACTTACGGAAAAAAATTAGGCGCTGATGTTACGGTGATTACTTCTGGTAACGCCGACGCTGCAACGCTTGCAACATTAGGAAACTACGGTGCTACAAAAGTTCTTGTTGATCGTTCATTGAATGGAGATGATGCACAACAGTTAACACGTTTAATTGCATCAGCTGCAACAACCACAGGAGCATCTACAATTGTTTTCTCACACGACATTATTGCGAAGGCAGTTGCGCCAAGATTGTCAGTTCGTTTAAAAGCTGGTTTAATTTCAGGAGCCATTGCTGTTCCAAGTGCAGACGGAACTGTAAACGTGAACGTGTTTTCAGGAAAAGCATTCGGTGCAGTGAAAGTTAACTCTGCAATTAAAATCATTTCGTTGTTACCAAACAGTATTCAACCAGAGGCAAATGGTGCTGCTTGTGCAGTTGAAGATTTCGCAGGAAATGCAGGAGATTCAAAAATCACGATTGTTAGTACGAAAAAACCTGAGGGAGAAATTCCATTGCCAGAAGCTGAATTAGTAGTTTCTGCAGGTCGCGGATTAAAAGGTCCAGAAAACTGGGGAATGGTTGAAGATTTAGCCAGTGCTTTGGGTGCTGCTACTGCTTGTTCTCGTCCAGTTGCCGATATTGGTTGGAGACCTCACCACGAACACGTTGGTCAAACAGGTGTTGCAATTCGTCCTAACTTGTACATTGCTGCTGGTATTTCTGGTGCGATTCAACATTTGGCTGGAGTAAATGGTTCTAAAGTAATCGTCGTGATTAACACGGATGCCGAAGCACCATTCTTTAAAGCTGCAGATTACGGTGTTGTTGGTGATGCATTTGAAGTATTGCCACGTTTAACTGAAGCGGTTAAAAAATTCCGTTCATCAGGACACTAATATTTAATAGAAATATTATTTTTACATTGATATTGATACAGTAGGGAAGCAAAATTGCTTCCCTAATTGTTTCTTGAAACTCGAAGGATTAGTAGAAGGATGGAGAAAATAAAACTTGATATAGCTGGGTTATCTTACAGTCAAACGCAATCTGGAGCATATGCTTTGGTACTTGCTGAGTCAGGAGGAAAACGACAATTACCAATTATTATTGGTGGATTTGAAGCGCAAGCAATTGCTATTGAATTGGAAAAAATGACTCCAACTCGTCCTTTAACACACGACCTTTTTAAAAATTTCGCTCAGTCATTTGCTATCAACGTCACAGAAATCGTAATTTATAATTTAGTCGAAGGTATTTTTTACTCAAAATTAATTTGCGAACGTGACGGACAAGTAACTGAAATTGATGCCAGAACTTCTGATGCAATTGCAATTGGTGTTCGTTTCAATTGCCCGATTTATACCTTTGAAAGTATCTTGTCTAGCGCAGGAATCTTGATGGATGAAACGCAAGAAAAAGACGACGACGATTTCAATATTGAAGAAGAATTAGAAAAGGCATCTGAAGGATCTTTAGGTTCCTATACAGTTGATGAACTTGAAGTTCAATTAAATGAAGCCATCGAAAATGAGGATTACGAGCTAGCATCGAGAATTCGCGACGAAATCAATAAACGCACAAGTAATTAATTTCTTTGAACTATGCTAATCGATTCAGAAAACACCAGTGGGCATTCTACGTTAAAGTACCAATTAACATTGATGAATTTTCTGCAATTTTTTGCTTGGGGAGCATGGTTATTATCTACAGGAGCTTATCTTGCCGTTAATTTGAAATTTTCTGGTATTCAAATTGGTGCCGTTTACGGTACAATGGGTTTTGCATCTTTGTTCATGCCTGCCATTATAGGTATCATTGCTGACAAATGGATTAGTGCTAACAAATTGTTAGGCCTTTGTCATTTAACCTTGGCTGGCTTAATGCTTGTTCTTTTCAACCTGAAAGACTTTTCATCATTTTACCCAGTTGTCTTTTTAATATCCATGTTTTATATGCCAACTATTGCATTAGGAAACTCTATTTCTTACGCACTATTGGAAAAAAATAAATTCGATATTGTAAAAGTCTTTCCTCCTATTCGTGTTTGGGGAACTGTTGGTTTCATACTTGCTGCTTGGTTTGTTGATTTTTTCGATTGGGGAATTTCTCCAAAACAATATTATGTAAGCGGCGCTGCATCGCTTATTCTTGGTGTTTTTGCCTTCTTGTTACCAAATGTTAAACCTCTGAAAAACGAAAATAAAAAATCAATAGCGCAATCTCTTGGATTGGATGCTTTCGTTCTCTTTAAGAATAAGAAAATCGTCATTTTCTTTGTTTTTTCAATGCTTTTAGGCTGTGTTCTTCAAATTTCAAATATGTGGGGCGATGGTTTTTTAAGAGATTTCGCTGCCAACTATGCTGATTCTTTTGCTGTAAAACATTCGCTAATGTTCTTGTCTTTCTCGATGATTTCAGAGGCATTATTCATTTTATCTATACCATTCTTTTTAAAACGATTTGGGATTAAAAAAGTGATGCTCATGAGTATGTTTGCATGGGTACTTCGATTTGCATTTTTTGGAATTGGTGATCCAGGTAACGGATTTATCTTCCTAAGTTTATCAATGATAATTTACGGAATGGCGTTTGATTTTTTCAATATTTCAGGATCCTTATTTATTGAAAAAGAAGCAAATCCATCTATCCGGTCTAGCGCTCAAGGATTATTTATGCTTATGACAAATGGTTTAGGTGCAATAATTGGTGCTTATGGGAGTGGATTCGTAATCGATTTGTATACTAATGCTGAAACAAATCAAAAAGATTGGACAACAATTTGGATGATTTTTGCTATCTACTCCTTGATTGTGGCAATTGTTTTTGCAATCATTTTTAAATACAAACACAACCCAGAAGAAATTCAGGAAATCTCCCACTAAAAATGCATTTGATCGATCGGATATTTTCTATCCATTCTGATGAATCGTTTGAAAAAACGGCACTTGAGGTATTCCACTTTCAGTACGAACACAATTCTATTTATCGAAGTTTTGTAGATTCTTTAGGAAAAGCAAAACCAAAATCACTTACTGAAATTCCTTTTTTGCCAATCGGATTTTTCAAAACACATTCCGTAATTTCTTGTAACCCAGAGAATGTAGAATTAACGTTTTTGAGCAGTGGAACAACCGATTCAACGCGCAGCAAACACTTAATTCATTCCGCCTCGATCTACGAAAAATCATTCGAAGCAAGTTATAGAAAGTTTATTGGGAATCCAGAGGGACAAGTTATTCTAGGGCTTTTACCAAATTACATCGAGCAAGGAAATTCAAGCTTGGTGTATATGGTTGACAAATTGATTCAATTAAGCCAATCCAATCTTTCTGGTTTTATGTTGAATGAGTTAGAAAGCGTAAAATCGATTTATACTGAAGCTATTTCGTCAGGTAAAAAAGTTGTGATTTTCGGTGTTTCGTATGCCCTACTCGACTTAGCCGAAAAAGGAACCGATCTATCACACGCCTTGATCATTGAAACAGGTGGAATGAAAGGAAGACGAGCAGAATTAACCAAAGAAGAATTACACCAAGAATTAATGAATGGATTAAATGTTCCGTTTGTTAGTTCCGAATATGGAATGACAGAATTACTTTCTCAAGCCTACAGCAACAAAGAAGGTTTATTCACAGAACCAAATTGGATGAAAATTTTGATTCGAGATACAAACGATCCATTCAGCTACGTTTCAGCTGGTAAAACAGGTGGAATCAATGTGATTGACCTGGCGAATATGTACAGCTGCAGCT
>JBDKHH010000353.1:0-4888 GCA_039797785.1 Bacteroidota bacterium
ATGTTTGTTTGGGTAACACTACGAATTTCACAGATTTTTCACTTCCAGGTTATGGAACATTGGCGACATGGAGTTGGAGCTTTGACGATGGAAACTTATCATCAAGCCAAAATCCTTCGAATAGTTATGCGGCTTTTGGAACGTACGACGTTTCATTAATAGTTACAAACTCAATTGGATGTACTGATACGATTGTAAAACAAGTGCAAGTGTTTGATCAGCCGAATGCTTCGTTTACCTATGTCGCAAGTTGTCCAAATAACCAAGTAATCATCAATTTTACAGATAATTCAACATCGACAGATCCAATTAACTATTGGTTCTATGATTTCGGTGGTCAAGGTGCAAATGCAAGTGCAAATCCAACGCAATTGTTCAATACAGATGGCGATTATACAATTACGCACATTGTTTCAACAACCAACGGATGTTCGGATACAGTTGAACAAATTATTTCAGTGCCAGCAATTCCAGTGGCTGGGTTCTATTACAATACGAGTAATGGAATGAATGTAGGAGCAATTTTCAATTTTGTTGATACATCACTTTATAGTACCAACTATGCTTGGCAGTTTGGAGATGGAAACACAACTTTAGTTCAAAATCCAAGTAACACCTATTTTGCGAATGGAGAATATATTGTAACGCAATATGCTTATGGCGCGCTTGGCTGTTATGATAGTACAAGTACACTAATTACGATTAATACAGTAACAACAGAAATTAGCACCTTAATTCCGAATGCCATTTCACCAAACGATGATACTAAAAATGATGTTTGGAAATTAGAATTCATTGATTTGTTATTCCCAAATGCTACTGTTGAAATTTACAATCAATGGGGACAACAATTATTTTATTCAACAGGATATTCAACACCTTGGGACGGAAAGTATGAAGGTGAACTCGTTCCTGATGGAAATTATTTTTACATCATTAATCTGAATGCTGGCTTAGAAGTCGATCAGTTTAAAGGTGCATTATTGGTATTAAAAAGCAGAAAATAAGATATGAAATCACTACTGACAATCATTTTTATTGTAAGCCTTTGCACATTCGCGAACGCACAACAACAAGGAGTGTATTCAAATTTCTTGATGAACGATTATTATTATAATCCTGCAATTGCTGGAAGTAAAGATGTTCATATGGCAAATTTGAGTTACCGAAATCAATGGGTTGGATTTGAAGATGCTCCTGTGAACATGAATGCCAATTTTTATGGCTCAGTTCGAAATAAGGGAAAAGCTGGTTATGGAGCATCAATCATTTCTGAGAAATCGGGCTTGGTAAACAATACTGGTATCTATTTGAATTATGCACATCATTTCAAGTTAAACAAGAAACTAAAATTGGGATTTGGAATTCAACCTGGATACATTCAATACCGTGTGAAATTGTATGATGCCGTTTTAGCAGATCAAGGTGATGAGGTTTTAACAGGTAGTGTTTATTCTGCCAATGCTATTGATGTAAATGCTGGATTTCACTTGTATTCGAATAAGTTCTTTTTAATGGGATCATTGCAACATTTATTGACAAGACAAATTCAATTTACAAGTTATAATTCGAATTTGGCCTTCCATTATAATGCAATTGTTGGATATACATTCGAGTTTCCGAAGAAGAAATTTGATCTTCAACCAAGCTTTATGATTAAATACACAAATCCTATTCCGATGCAATGGACAGGAATGATTAAAGGAACATTTAATAATAAAATTTGGGCTGGATTAATCTTTCGTTCGGATGATGCACTTGGACTTTCGCTTGGTATCAAATTGAAAGAGCGACTGAATATTGGTTATGGATTCGATTATTCTGTTTCTAAAATCAGAAAATACAATTCTGGTTCGCATGAAGTGATGTTGTCTTTTGTCATTACGAAGAAAAAACCATCGTTGGAAGAAGAAGACGACAAACTGAATAACAGTATCATGGAGGACATGAAACAGAAAATGGAAGAAAAAGAAAAGAATTAAAAAATTAGAAATATGCGTTTTAATAAACACCTCATTTTAGTAGTCTTTTTCTTCTTTTTCGGTGCGAAAGAAGTGAAAGCACAAATTGACACGGTCTTTTGGTTTGCTGCTCCTTGGGTTACACCAGATCACTGGTGGAGAGATCCGATTGCTTTCCATTTCTCAACATTCAATAATCCAACTGCGGTGCGTGTTCGAATGCCAGCAACAGGTTATGATACAACGATTAACATTCCGGCAAATTCACTATTCTCAAAGAATGTAGATTTCATGATGAATGCCATCGAAAGTAAGCCTGCGAATACTGTTTTGAACAGTGGATTTCAGATTACCTCTGATTTTCCAATCACAGCAGTGTATGATGTTATCACACGTGGGCCGAATTACAACAATCCAGAAACTTACTCATTAAAAGGTCAGAATGGATTGGGAACAGAATTCGTAACGCCATTTCAAACGAGATGGAACAATCAAACCTTGGGAGGAGATTTAGATGGTAGTGGTTCAATTATTCAACCATATCAGCAAATAAACATCGTTGCAACCGAAGACAATACGGTTGTTTATATTACTCCAAGATGTGCTGTCGTTGGTGGACATCCTGCGAACGTCACTTATTCTGTAACACTGCCTTTGAAAGGAAATGTTTATACCGTACAAAATATGGTGCAAAACACAAGTGTGGCGGGAAATAACTTAGCGGGTTCAATTGTGGTTTCGACAAAACCTGTTGCCGTTACGGTTTCGGATGATTCTGTTAATCCATCCGGTGGTGGTGGATGTTACGATTTAATGGGTGACCAAATTGTTCCTACGGATGTGATTGGTGACGAATACATTGTTTTACGAGGGTTTTTAAATGCTGGTTCAGAAGAGTCATTCTTTGTAACAGCGACGGAAAACTTTACAACTGTAACAATCAATGATGGAGCAGTAACAAACGTGATTTTAAACCAAGGAGATACGTATCGTTATCAATTAGCGCAACCACGGACACATGTTCAATCCGATAAACCTGTATATGTATTGCACATGGCTGGTTATGGGTGTGAATTAGGCGAAGCATTGTTGCCACCGTTAAATTGTGCTGGATCAGATATTGTTACGTTCCCAAGAACAAATCCACAAAACTTCTCACTGAATGTTTTATGTCCAGCTGGAGCGCAAGGTTCGTTCTTGTTAAACGGAAGTGCTGCATTAGTGCCAGCTGGAAGTTTTAACGTTGTGCCTGGAACTGGAGGTCAGTGGTATGCTGCGCAGTTAACCTATACAACAGGACAAATTGCTTCTGGTTCATCTAACGTTTTGACGAATTCAACAGATAATTTTGCTTTGGGTGTTATTAATGGTGGAACGACAACAGGTTGTTTATATCACTATATGTCGTCGTTTATTAGACGAGTTTACACCAAAGCAGGAAATGATACTATTTTATGTAATGGTGAACCACAAATCAACTTAAATGGAAGTGTGACTGGAGGTTCCATTACTGGAATCTGGAATGTATTGGATGGTACTGGAGTATTGTCCACACCAACGAATTTGGTTACTTCTTATATACCTTCAACAAGTGATTATGCCCAAGGTTCTTTGACATTTGTGCTTAGTTCAACAGGAAATTGTAATCCAGTTACTGATACTGTTAAAGTGAGTTTTATTCAATCGCCAATCGTAGGAGCTGGTGGAGATAATACTTTCTGTAAAAACAATGTTGGCGCTGTTCCAATTAGTGGTTTTGTGAACTTTGCTTCGGCTGCTTCTTGGTCAGGTGGAACGGGTGGTGCGTTTGGGAACTCAGGAAGTTTGACAACAACCTACACGCCTTCACCAACCGATCTAGCAGCAGATAGCGTTGCTTTGTTTTTAACTTCTGCTGGAAGTTTCTTCTCTTGTCCAAATGATGTGGATACGGTTGTCATTCACTTTACAGACCCACCGTCGGTTATAGCTGGGCCAAATCAAGTTGTTTGTTCAAGTACAACACTTGCTCCTTTATCAGGAAGTATTTCTGGTCCAACAACAACAGGAGTTTGGTCAACAAGCGGTTCGGGAGCTTTTTCGCCAAGCCAATCAAATTTGATTACGGATTACTTAATTAGTAGCTCGGATACAACAGTTGGAACAATCGTCATGACATTGACCTCAACGAACAATGGAAACTGTTTAGCAGTGCAAGATAGTTTGGAGGTCACGATTATTGATCAACCACAAGTGACAATCACCATGGCCGATTCTATCTGTTCAAATACGTCTGTTCTCAATTTTACAGGAAATGTCACACTTGGATTTTCAACACTTTGGTCTGTTAATGGATTTGGTTCCATCGCAAATACTGCTGCAATTCCAACTTTCTATACTGTGAGTCCAATCGACACAACAATAGGATATATAGATGTTTTACTTTCAACAACTGGAATATGTCCAATTGAAAGTGATTCTTTGCGCATTCATTTCATTGATCCACCAAATGTGAACGCTGGTTCCGACCAAGCGTTTTGTCAAAATGAGGCAATTCAGTTGAATGGAACGATAAGTGGACCAAATCAAACTGGATCTTGGTCAACAATGGGAACAGGTGCTTTTAACCCAAGCAACATGCTCTTGTCAACACTTTATTTCCCATCGAATTCAGATATTTTAAATGGTGGAGTGAATTTAATATTATCGTCGGCAGGTTCATTTGGATGTTCACCAGACAATGACACTTTGCATGTAACGTTCAAAAGCTCTCCTACGGCCGCTTTCAATTCAACAGCAGCGTGTCAAGGCAGCAATACGGCTTTCGCTGACATGTCAACAACGCCATCAGGCTCAATTGTTGGTTGGGATTGGAGTTTTGGTGATACAGGAACATCAATTACAGATGATCCATTGCATACGTATACAGCAAGCGGAACCTTTAATGC
>JBDKHH010000354.1:0-5145 GCA_039797785.1 Bacteroidota bacterium
TTTCTTGCAAACTTAAAACCCCAGCTTATACACATAAACAAAATGCTCCGAGTTACTGTAACTCGGAGCATTAATGTTATTTTTGCTTTATTAACCTGTCAACTATTTTTAGGACTGGTCACTGTAATTCCGTTTGAACTTGGAACAAATTATTTTGTTCAAATTGTCTGGACGCGATGAATTGACGTTCCTACAATTTTGTAAGGGTTCTATTCCAATTACTTCTTCAAAATCTTCAACCTCGAAACATAATTCGCTTTCCATTTTTTGGCATTCGCCACGATGATGGTATATACTTTAATTGAGCGATTGTATTTATTGTTCAACATCTTGGTCAGATAGGCTTGACGTTCGGATTTGATTTTTGAAATACTTTTGAAATACTCCATCATATCCGTAAACTGAGGTTTGAAGTAATATTTCAATTCGCTTTCTATTTCTCGTGAAACCTCTACGCGATTTTCAATAATCGTCTGTTCTTCTTTCATTAATTCATTTTCCAAACCATACATATAGGACAAATAATTTTTCGTCGGAACCAATGAATCATTTTTCTTGATGAGCGCCCACTTTTTTTCTTGTAGCTTAATTTGCTGATCCATCTTTTGAAGCAATACAAACGATTTGCGACTTCCCAAATATCCGTTGATGCTGTCACGCATTAATGCAGTAAGACACGATGCTGAATCAATCAATTTTCCATCATTCTTCAAAAATTCACGTTCGTTCAAATACATTCCTTCAAACATGAGGTACATGTTTTCTTCCATCAACACATAATTCTTGTTGATCAACGTATCGAGTTGTTGCAAAAACGTTTGCCCTGATGCATTTTCGAGCTTTTGATAATAGACAATTGAATCGCGCAAATTTTCAATTTCCTTTACCATCTTTTTGGCTTCCGGCAAGGTATCCATTCCTAACGGTGGAAGCGTGTCGAACTGAAATCCGAAACGTTGTATCAATCGGCTTTCCAAATTATTCAACAGCACATCTTCCTTCAGTAATAAACGGTCACGTCCTTTCCGATAAACATCAGGATTCAAATTGATCAAGGTTCTTGTATAGTTCAACTGTTTCAATTGATTCACCCTATTTCTGTTTTCTTGCCCAAATGATTTTGTAAATGCACCTTTGCGTTTCTTAAATTCTGCTTTGTTTAATTTGATGGCCAAAGCTCCGTGTAATAAAACGGTGTCCGCTACTGAAACAAAATGTTCCAATGTACTTACCGATTTCGTGTTCGATCCGTAAAAATGACCTAAATAATTGTGCGCATTCAAGGCTTTATCACCGTGATTCAATGGATGATAATTCAAGGAAGAATCTGAAACATACAACAAACGTTCAGGAATTTCTAGCTGATAGTAATAATCATTCTGTTTATTGAATCCATAGATTCCTTTTTCCCGATAATACAGATCTCCCAAGCAATGAGAAGAATCACAATATTGCTCTACAGAAATCGGTGCCGACTTCATTTGAATGTGCGCAATGTTCGGTAAATGTGTTTTTAAAAATTCATCTGGATCCTTAAAAATATAATCCGTGCGAGGCTCCGAAATAAATCCTTTTTTGTAGCTGATTGTTATTGTTTTCTCCGTCTTACTCTTCTTTTTCTTCTTCTTTCGAAACAAATATTTCAGCTTGAATTTCTTCAAACGTTGCCAAAAGGTTTTTTTTACTTCCGTTATTTCGATATCCATCAAATAACCAATTCTCCCAGCATCCCACGTTGGATCTGCTAAATGCCAATTTCCATTCAACGAGAAAGCAACCCAGGCATGATCAGAAGAAAGTTTAGTTGAATCCAATCCCAACACAAAATCATGTGTAAATCCTTCAACAGTGTAAGCTGGAATTCCAGATTCTGTCAACAAATAAACCATCAGATTTGAATAACCTGTACATGTTGTTTTTCGGCGTTTGAAAACGAGTTGTGGCGATTGATGACGAATGGGTTGTCCACTCATATAACTACCATAATCATACGAAATGTTCCCAGTAATCCATTTGTAAACTGACATCACTTTAGCTGAATCATTGGATTGACCTTCATTCAATTTTGTCAGCAACTCTTCCAACGATTTTGGCTCTTTGTCACGATTGATCCAACGCACTTTTGTCTGACCAAAACTTAAAAAGCTTGACAAGAAAAAGGTAAGCATGAAAATTCTACACCAAAAATGCATGAATTGTTAAGTTTTCAAGTATTGTTTATCAAAGCGAATAGCATTCGATTTAAAACGTGAAGCTAAGAGAATAATTGTTTAATTCTGAAAGGTAACAACAAACGAGTGCTGTTAAAAAACGTTAAGCCTCTGCGGAAGAACGCTAGCGAATCTTATTTTCGCTAAAAACTAAGTACGTGCGTAAAATTCGTGTTAATTTCATTTTTGCCCTTGTAGTCGTTGCTTTGATTGCGGTTTTGGTCATTCAGGCCTTTCAAACCTTGCAATTATACGATCGCAAACACGCTGAATTTGAAATGAATTTATCGACCTCGATGGAACGAATTGCGATTCGTCACGAGAAAGCTGAAGATATTCGTCGCTACATGCATATTGTCAATCGCGATTTTAGTGGACAATACAAAGACGTGTTAAAAGAAGAATTCAAACACTTAGTTTCTGCACAAGAATCCATTTCAATTCAGGACACAACTTTATATGAAAACGGGGAAATTCAAAATTACCTCATCATAAAAGGAAAATCATTTGATTCTTTGACTGGATTAACAACCGAACAAAAAGTATTAGCACGCGATGTTCGCCAATTGCGCGATTTATTCGACAAGCAAAAAAAGCAAATTCCGCACAACGATTCTATTAAATTGGCGATTCAATTGGATCAACGCGTATTGCAACAAATCTTCAAAAAAGCGAAATTCGTAAACGACATGATGGTCGAAGCTTTCCGCAACAATGTGTACGAAGATCCTTCCAAACGTGTTGATGTGGTGTTTTTAGATTCGGTTATTCGCACTGAAATTGCCAACGATAATTTACCAAAAACCTATCGTTTCATGGTTGCAAATGAATTTGGAATTCCGATTCAATTCGACAATGCACCAAGTAACTACGATACTAAATTAGATACGCTGCTTACAGGAAAATCCGTTTTATTCCCAAGCAATATTTTGGACGAAGATTTATACTTACACATCTATTTTCCAAAGAAAGGTATTTTCCTTTTTCAAGAAATGTGGGGACCTTTTTCCATCAGTTTGACCTTGATGATTTTAATCGTTGTTGCCTTGATGTTCATGTTTAGAACCATTTTGACACAGGAAAAGATTTCAGAAATAAAAAATGATTTCATCTCCAACATGACACATGAATTCAAAACACCGATTTCTACCATTTCACTCGCATGTGAAGCCTTGAGCGATCAAGACATGATGAAACAAAACACGACAGATATTGCGCCTTTCGTTAAAATGATCAACGACGAAAACAAGCGCTTAAGTTTGTTGGTGGAACGCATTCTTCAAAGTGCGGTGATGGAGCGTGGAGAAGTGAAATTACGTGAAGAAAAAGTGATCTTGAACGAAATCATTCATGAAGTAACAAATCATGCACAATTCAGAATTCAGAACAGTGGTGGAACAATTAAGTTGAATATTCCGAATGAATTAATCACGATTCAAACGGATAAAATGCACATGACAAACATTGTTACCAACTTGGTTGACAACGCCATTAAATACAGTTCGGAAGCACCGGATATAGAAATTTCTTTACGCAGAGAAAATAAGAAGTTACTATTGAGCGTTAAAGACCATGGAATTGGTATTAAAAAGGAACATTTGAACAAAGTGTTCGACAAATTGTATCGCGTACCGACAGGAAATGTTCACAATGTGAAAGGTTTCGGTTTGGGACTCAGCTATGTGAAAGCAATTGCTGAATTACATGGCTGGAATGTTGTTGTGCGAAGCAAATATGGAGAAGGATCAGAATTTACCCTAGTAATGAAAGAATTATGAGCAAAAAACTAAACTTACTTTTAGCAGAAGACGATGAGAATCTTGGGCAATTGTTGCACACGTTTCTTAAGACAAAAGGATATGACGCAGATTTAGCGCGTAACGGAAAAGCGGCATTTGAAAAATTCACGAATGGGAAATACGATTTTTGCATTTTCGATGTGATGATGCCAGAAATGGATGGATTTACACTTGCGAAAGAAATTCGCGAGATCGATCGCAAAGTTCCGATTTTGTTCTTGACAGCTAAATCAATGAAAGAAGATAAGTTGGAAGGTTTTGCCATTGGCGCAGATGATTACTTGACGAAACCATTTGCCATGGAAGAATTGCTTGCACGTATTTCTGCTATTCTTCGTCGAACTGAAACTACAAGTTCAGAAACGAGTGAAGAATTGAAAGTTGGTAAAATCAAATATGAACCAGAATTGCGTTTACTTCACTTAGAAGAAGGTGTGAAAAAATTGACAACGAAAGAAAATCAATTGTTGCAATTGTTGGTGAAAAATGAAAATGAAATCTTAGATCGTCAAGCAACTTTGCGCGCCATTTGGGGCGATGACAATTACTTCAACGGTCGAAGCATGGATGTTTACATTGCGAAATTGCGCAAATTATTGAAAGAAGACGAAGCGATTGAAATCATGAACGTTCACGGAAAAGGATTTAAGCTGATTGTTAAATAATTTCCTGCCTGTCGTAGCCTCCAGCGCAGACAGGGTGATTCATGATTTCTAATTCGTGATTCGTCTTCAAAAACGAAGCATTTTTTTAAAATATACTAAAGCTGCAGGGGTGCGATTAATCGTGCCCCTTTTTGTTTTAAACCATAAAAATAGTTTATCAAAACCCTGTTTTGAACCAAATGATAAATCATAAATCACGAATCACGAATCATAAATCCTTAAAAGTCCCCAACTTTTTCTAACTTAGCGGCGTTTTAGAAGAAGTGAAGAATTCGGTTAAATACATATTGCAAAAATTGATGGGTTTTCGAACGTACTTATACGTGTTCGCAATCTTCAAAATCAAAACCCTGCGCTCGGATTCTAAAGAAAAAGATTTCTTTCACTTTCTATCCTTGTTAGAAGATGGTAAAGGTGCCGTGCTCGATGTTGGTGCAAACATTGGAATTATGACCGTTCATTTGGCAAATA
>JBDKHH010000355.1:0-3540 GCA_039797785.1 Bacteroidota bacterium
TCCACCGTACAGTTTAACGCATGACATTCTTCTTTCTGTTATTTCCATCTCGGAAAAAATAGGTCAAATCAATGCAAAACAGCTGGACAAACCTGCACCAAAACTGCGCAAAGAAAATCGTATTAAAACGATTCATTCCTCTCTAGGAATTGAAGGAAACACCTTGACTATTGATCAAATCACTGCACTTCTAGAAGGCGAAAAGGTCATAGGTCCACAAAAAGACATTCGTGAAGTTCGCAATGCGATTGAGGTTTATGAAAACTTATCTCAATTTAACGCCGATTCAGCAGACTCGTTTCTTGCTGCTCATTCCCTTTTGATGAACGGACTCGTTTCTGATGCAGGAAAATTACGTAAAAAAGGAGTTGGAATAGTTGCAGGTGAACAAATTGCGCATTTGGCTCCACCAGCTGAAAATGTTCCCTATTTAATGAACGATTTATTTCAATTCTTGAAAGAAGCAGAAGAACTCACCTTGATAAAAAGTTGTGTTTTTCATTATGAGTTGGAATTCATTCACCCCTTTTTGGATGGAAACGGAAGAATGGGACGTTTGTGGCAAACACTCATACTCATGAAAGAATATCCTGTTTTTGAATTTATCCCGTTTGAAAACATGATTCAGCAATCGCAACAAGACTATTATCAAGCCTTAGCCGAAAGCGATCGACAAGGCAATTCAACGCCGTTTATTCGTTACATGTTGAACATTATTGATGTTTCTTTAACCGAAGTGTTAGCCATTCGTAAGCGCACCGTTACTTCTGAAGACCGGATTAGCTATTTTGCAGAAACGACAAAAACTCCTTTTACACGTAAAGAGTATATGAATGTTTTCACGGATATTTCCACTGCCACCGCTAGTCGTGACTTAAAATTGGCGGTTGAACTCGGTTTATTTGAAAAAGAAGGAGACAAAATCAATACGATTTATCGAGTGGTTTAATTTTCTATGAAATTCGTACTTTTAAACTATGCAACAGATTCACCCACTCATCGAAGCTTCAGAACTTCAAGCATTAATCGACTTGGAGTCAACCATTCTAATCGATGTTCGCACTGGTCCGAATGCAAAAGCAGCATATGAAACCGAACATTTGAAAGGAGCACGTTTTGTCGATTTGGATTCAGAATTGGCAGAAATTCCTGAAAATGCAGCTTTTGGAGGGCGTCATCCGTTACCTTCGATTAAGAACTTTGCCCAATTTCTGGGACGTTTAGGAATTTCTCCTGACACGCACGTAATCGTTTACGATGATAAATATGGTGCAAATGCTGCTGCGCGATTTTGGTGGATGTTGAAAGCTCTTGGACATGAACAAGTACAAGTAATCAATGGAGGTTTACAAGCAGCTTTAAAAAATTCAATTCCAAGTAATTCAGGAAATGAAACAGTTCAAAAGGTCGGAGCTTATCCTGCAAACGATTGGAACTTCGGTCGTGTTTCTATGTCCGAAGTGGAAGAAGCTACGCATTCTAACAATCACATCATCATTGATGTGCGCGACGCCGATCGCTACAATGGACTTACAGAACCAATTGATTTAGTGGCTGGACATATTCCAACGGCAATCAACATTCCCTTTACAGAAAATTTGGATGAAAATGGATTGTTTCTTCCGTCCGAACACTTAAACGAAAAGTATTCCAGGATTTGTTCTTCTGTTCCAAGCAATCATGTCATTGTTCACTGCGGTTCTGGGGTCACAGCATGTCATACCCTACTCGCTTTCGCACATGCAGGACTCGAAATTCCGCAATTGTATGTTGGATCTTGGAGCGAATGGAGCAGAAATGAAAAACCGATGGTGAGAAATTCTACTCTGTTTTAAACTACAAATAAAAAAAGCCCCGCACATGCGGGGCTTTTTGTTAAGATTAAACTTCTTAATTGATTGTGTATGTATTTCCGTTTACGGTGATTGTAAACGTTGCGTCACAATCGCCAGTTCCATAATCAATCACACGCACTGGTTTGTCAGTTGGAGTAATTTCCAAGGTTCCAGAGGTGATATAACCACAACCAACTTTAATGTGTAAAGGAGATGTAATGTTAGCTGCCCAACCGTCGCCATTCACAACAGTCGCAGTAGCCGAACCTGAAATATCATACTCATCATCCCAAAAATAAAGTGGAGTTGTTGAACCAGCCGTAAATGTTCTAACGCGGTTTGAATTGAATGTGATAATTTCTCCTGTTGACATGTTAACTAAGCCATTTACCGCAACGTTGTAATACGGTTGAGAACTTGAATTCAAGCCCATATTTGTAACCGTTTTCGTTCCAGAAATTTTATGGTCGTTTACATAATAGTCTACTGGCGTATGTGTTATTACCGTTCCAGCATTGTAGTAAGAACCCGTAAACGTTGTGATAATCTTTCCTCGACGTTGTTTTCCATCGTTGCAATCACAGTTTGATGAACCCCAATCAATCGTTACCGATTTTGGTGAACTCAAGGTATCAATTGTAATATTTACCGTACAAGGTGTTTTTACAGCATTCCCCTCGTCCCACTTGCCATAATAAACATTGACAAGGTCCATTTTGTAATAAACCAAATTCCCTTTTATCGCTTGATCAGACATATTTGTCATTTCATCAAAGGCATTTTCAACAATCGCATTGTTTTTAGGGGCTTCACTTTTATCGTATTTATTTTTCTTACACGAAGTGAATGAAAGTGCTACAAGAAGAGCAACTGGTAGTAGAGCAATTTTTTTCATGATGATCGATTTCGTTAGCTAATGTATTGAATGTTTTGGCTCTAAGCAAATTATGCGCCAAATTTTCAAACGTTCATTTGAGCTTTAACGGTAGATTTTCAATTTTATTTCTTCAATTTTCGCGATCGTTTTTGAATCACCATTCCAAACATATACAAGATAACTCGTTGTCTGATTAGTTGGTAAATCAAATTTAAAACTCATCTTTCTTGGCGAATCATACAGAAAATCACCGAAAAAATGGTCTTTATAGAATGTTCCGTCTTTTGAACTCAATACCAGTCGAATATCCCGATTTCCATTCGTTGCGCCAATATTCAGTTCAACAATCGCGGTTCGAGCATTCTTTACGACTTTCGTTTCAACAGTATAAGAATAGGCTACTTTTTCATTTAATTCGACTGATTTTTTAAGGCCGTCCATGGCCAACAACTGATCTTTTGAGGAAATTTCTGCAGTCGGTGTATCGCGTTTAAGTTGCAAGAAATGTGACCAATACTCTTTTTTTGTTGTTAAGCCCCCATTCAAAATACTATTCGCTATTTGGAAACTTTGAATCATTGCCAAACCTGATAAAGGTACGACTAACACCGCCAATTGAACTTTTTTGAAATATTTCTGAGCAAAAAATGCAAACCCAAGTGCTATAAAGGGCAAATATTCAATCATTGGTCGTTGTCCAAAACCTGAACCGTATGTCCAGCACCACCAAGAAGATAAAATGTAGATGATGATCATTAAAGGCAACATAAACAATAGAAGCACTTTCCACGATTGTTTACTGAAATAAACGATGGCACCAATTAACGC
>JBDKHH010000356.1:0-3552 GCA_039797785.1 Bacteroidota bacterium
GAAAAAGGGTGCTACATTAGAAGTGTAGTAGTAGCGGATAAATAATTATTACAATTGTTTTCGTTTGTTTTTGGTTTAGGTTAATAACGGACTTGAAAAGACCCCATTCTTTCCAAGTCCGTTTTTTTTTGTGAATAATTTATTTGTTATTCAATAAGTACAAAACTGCGTTTTCAGCATTTACGAATCCACCTGAAATAGCCAATTGATTCATTTTCGCTTTGTTTTTTGTTCCAGGAATCACTACTTTCTTCTTGTAAGGAGAAGTTGTTTTCATCAATACATCTCGCACTTGCTCAGCTGATAACTCAGGGAAATAACCACGAATCATTGCAGCAACACCTGCAGTTGCAGGACAAGCCATACTTGTTCCAGATGCATCTTCGTACGTTCCATTTGGCACAGTTGAATAGATATCAACTCCTGGCGCAAATAAATCGACTGTTGTTGAACCGTAATTTGAGAAATCAGCAATTAATTTCTTTCCTTTTTTCTCACTTGAACTTGCTCCAACTTCAATCCAGTTAGAAGCAACTGAACCATCTGTCAAACGACGAGTTGGATAAGAATCTTCAACATCTTTGTTTTTTGCGTCGTTACCAGCAGCATGTACAAACAATACATCTTTGCTTTTTGCGTATAAAATTGCCGCATCGATCGCTGATTGATTTGGTGTGTAATATTTACCAAATGACATGTTAATCACTTTTGCTCCGTTATCAACTGCGTAATAAATAGCATTGGCAATATCTTTATCACGTTCATCACCGTTTGGAACAGCACGTAACACCATGATTTTCGCGTTAACAGCGATTCCTTCTACACCAATTCCATTTCCTCGTTTACCAGCAATTGTTCCCGAAACGTGTGTTCCATGCATTGCATCTGGACCTTCGTAACGGTTACAACCATAATAACGATTCGTGTAATCGTTTGGATCATCTCCCACAACCGCATGACGAACACTATCAGCATCCATCAAGTTGAATTTAATTAAACCACCAATTTGGTCTGCTCCGCCTTCAATTTGTTTTTCTAATTCGTCAGCTGGATACATCATCAAAATCATACCCATACGTTTTTTCAACTTAATATCCATTTCATCCGTCGCAACAAACGCTTTGTTTGATTTCTTAGAAAACTCACCATTTGAAGCTGCTTTCACTTTCTGAATGTATTCATTCAACATCTTGATTCCAGCGTATTGTTGCTCCAAGGTTCCTTGTTCTCTTTTGAAATCTTTTTTCACCTGAACAAAGGCTTTGTATTTTGCAACATCATCACCTGTTAAGGCAGTTGTATCTTTTCCTGCAAAGTATTTATTTCCTGCGTGATACATGCGTGCGATTTCCATTGCTTCATGGTCAATATCTTCTGTTGCGCCACCTAAAAATGACCAACCGTGCACATCGTCAATGTAGCCGTTTTTATCGTCGTCAATACCATTTCCTGGAATCTCATCCTCATTGACCCAAATCACATCCTTTAAATCTTCGTGATCTACTTCTACTCCACTATCGATTACAGCTACAATTACTTGTTGCGGTTGTTTGTCTTTAAGCAATTCATAAGCGTTGTCAACTGCTGTACCAAACATTTTATCCTCTTTCGGACTGTTCAAGTACCAGTTAATTGGTGCTTTTTGTGCCATTGTCATGTGTGCTGTCAAAACAAGCACTGGAATCAAAATTCTCTTCATCTTTATTTTATTATCTAACTTCTATATTCTCCGCCGCGGCGGACTAACTTCTAATTACCACCTTTTTTCTTCACTTGATACCCTTCTTTTGTAAGCATATCAAACACTTTATCTCTAAAGTTTCCTTGAATTAGGATTTCATTGTCTTTTGCTGTTCCGCCAACGCCACATTTGCTTTTTAGCAATTTCCCAAGATCTTTTAAATCATCGTCCGATCCAACAAACCCTTCAACGAGTGTAACTTCCTTACCACCGCGTTGTTTTCGATCAATGGAAACATATAATTTCTGTTGATTTTTCGGAAGTGTTTCTATTGTTTCTTCCTCGTCAAATTCGTAGTTAAAATTTGGATTGGTTGAATAAACGACATTCAATTTTTCCTTTTTCTTAGCCATCAGTATTTTTCAATTAGTGTTGCTCTCAAATCGTCCGTTAACACACCTGTGGGATATTTCTTTAAAGCAGAACGAATTCCTTTCGGTGAACGGATTTCGAAGATATAAACTTTTTTATTATTGGCCTTAATTTCAGTGACATCTGCTTTGGAAAAATCATCATTTTTCACAACAAATCCTTCAATCAGTGGAAAACTTGATTGGTATTGGTTCACTTCATCCATGGAATAAACAGAATAGAGAACGGATAAGCCTGCGTTTTGAAAGTCATCAATCCAATTTGGATTTCCTAAAACACATGAAACGTTAAAACTTACAGGATGAATGAATCCTATTTCCTCCAAATGTGAAATAAGTACGTTTTGATCAACAACTTGATTTGCACATTCATTGTAATGCCGGATATCCAATAGGATTTTCTTCCCTTTAAAATAGCTGGTATCCAAATCACGCAAACGCACTAATTTTTCTTTTCCAATTGTGGTATAATGTGTTTCATTTAAATCACTATAATTCAAATTCGATACGCAACCCGAGATGTTTGTTTCAAGTTCGAGTTCCGTATTATGAAACAACCATAATTCACCATCTGCAGACAGTTGAACGTCTATTTCAATTCCATCACACCCTTCCATTGACAATGCATATTCAACAGCTTCTTTGGTGTTATCGTGGTAGGGAGAATTGATATTTTCCAATCCAGTAGCGGCATGTCCAAGTACTTCTATTCCATCAAATGATTTTGATTTTGAACATGCAGAAAGTATGACCACTAAAAGTAAAAGTTTAAAACGCATAATTCACCCCACAATTAATTGAAAAACCCAGACTATTTGCTCCTTCGTGTTTACCTAAATAGGTAGAATAAAAACGTTCGTTTTGCCAACCTGTTAAAAGTGCCATTTTAACTTGAACCTTTCGTCCATAGCAGAAATACAAACCTCCATACAGCTCATTGAATTGATTCACATGACTACTCGATTTGTTTATTTTTAAAATTGAATAGGAATACGACAATTCAGGCCCGAATTGAATCACAGAATTCTTGATCACTGAATAATCTACACCTACAGAAAGTCTTGGAAATAAACGCTTTTGAAAAATAGTTCTATTTATTCCAAACTCAACAACTGCAAAGGGTTTGACAGAATACTTATCAAATGTATATGTTGCTCCCATTTGAAAATCCATACGATTCATTCCACCTTGCAAACCAACACGATTCACTGTTGCATTTTGAGCAAAATAGATGAAAGGAATAAACGAAAGTATAATTAGAAATAATCGCACGTTCAAAGATAAAGAAAGCACTGAAAAAGGAAACTAAAGCTTGGGACACTTTTTACAATGAACTCCTTTTTTCTTGTATTTTTTACAACACTCTTTCTTTTTTCCACAGTTGCAACCTTCGCATGAGGCGAAAATTTGCGGTACGGACTGCTGAACGATTACTTGCTG
>JBDKHH010000357.1:0-8107 GCA_039797785.1 Bacteroidota bacterium
TCATGTTTTGTGACTTGATGATATAGCGCAACAAAGGACCTTTTTTCTCTTCCGAAATAAAATAACCCGTTTGTGTAATCAGTTCAATGTTTTCCTTTTCTTCTCCAATTTTGATGGTAACAGGATCATGCAAAACAACCGAAGTCATTCCTGACAAATCTTCACTTAAGGTAGCTGAGAAGAGCAAGTTTTGACGTTTTTTCGGAAGCAAGGCGAAAATTTCATTCATCTCATCCTTGAATCCAAGGTTGAGCATTTTATCAGCCTCATCCAATACCAAAGTTTTCACTTCGGATAAATTTATTGCATTCAGTCGCTCAAGTTCGAGTAAACGTCCTGGCGTTGCAATCAAAATCGAAACACCCATCAAGGCTTTCATTTGAGGGTTAATCGAAACACCTCCATAAACTGCCATTGTTTTAATTGGTGTGTCCAATGCGCCGCTGAACAATTGAAAAACTTCACGCACCTGAATTGCTAATTCGCGGGTTGGAACGACTACCAATGTTTTGATGTGTCGATTTTTTAAGGGCTTACTTTCCTTTAAATTCGTTAGCAATGGTAAAACAAAACTCGCTGTTTTTCCAGAACCAGTTTGCGCAATTCCTAAAACATCTTTGTTGTCAAGAATAGCTGGAATTGCAGCTTCTTGGATAGGAGTTGGTTGTGCGTATTTTTGGATTTCAATTACGCGAATAAATTCTGGGGCTAAACCTAATTTTGAAAAGGGCATGAACTATTTTTTTAGAAGACAAAGATAAGCTTTTGTTGAGAAGGCATTTTTAAGAATAAAAAAAAGAGGCTTTCGAATGTGAAAACCTCTTCTTTCAGTGAATTGTGTGGTTCAATTATCGCAAGAAGTTAATTATTCCTTCACGATAATAACTTGGATTTCCGTAGGATCCATTTCCTAAATATTCTTCTCGAATTCCGTATGCTTTTTCAACTGTTGTGCGATAACTAGGAGATTTGAAAATGATTAATACAGCTTTTGTTCTGTAAACAGGAGTTCCCAACGAATTAAGCTCAACAACAAAGTCAGAAGTTTTGCATCCGATAGAGCTAACTTGTGCGCCGCTGTCATAGTTTTTCTTCAAATCTGCGATACACAACTGTTCCACGCGAGCATCTTTTGCAGAATAAGCAACGCCGTCACATTTTAAGCCATCGTTTTCTTCAAGATTGTTTTTCAAATAATAATCAACGGCATAATTATAAGCCTCTTCCAAATCTTTATCAGGGTAAACAATCGTTCCGCCAAGCAATGCATACGATTCTTCAAACCCTTTACATTCAGCACGCATTTGTTGCTTCAATAGACTCAACCCATCGGTGCGCATGTATTCCATGAACTTATGTCCATTTTTTGTATCGGCTACAAAATTGTCAAGTTTCGCCTTGATTTTTTGATCAAAAGCACCTTTAATTATGCCCTTATAATCTTTCAAAAATTCCTTTTGAACATCTAAACGATCTGAAATCACACGACCAGCATTACCAACATCGCTGAAAGTTGAAAAGGTTTTGCTCAAGCATTCATATTTTGCAAGAATTTCCTTTAAAACACTCGCTTGCGTGAATCCCATGCTGTGTGATGATAATCCGTTGAACTGGTAATTTTTCATATCATGTCTGTAATACCAAAGGAAATCCCATGCACCAGCACCACTTCCAGCACCTTTACTGCTTCCGCCGCAATTCGCTGCAATTGCATTTTTGCAATTGTCAAAATCAGCTCCTTTTGCACCATATTGACTAACATTATGAATGTTTTTCGTTGAACCTATAGAACGGATATCGGAAATATAACGCCATTCGCATTGCGTTGATTTTCCATTTTCTTCTTCAAAATAAATAACAAAATTATCGCCGTCTTTTCCAATGATGATTCCTGGAACAATACTATATTCTTGAAATTGCGTGTTGAATGCCCAATAGGTTTCAATTAGATCTCCAATTTTATAATTATCGTTCGTCGAAATTGTTGGTTTTTCAGGTAAAGCTGTGTAATTGTAGATTGGGTCTAATTTGAAGTCTTCCCACGTGTAATACTCATTGGAACCATTGCGATCTGCATAGTATTTATGTGAAAAAGTGTTTTTGTCATACCAAATATTCGTTACCAAAAGCTTAATTTCATTGTTCGTGTTTTCCTCAACAATGATGATTGGATCGCCCACTTGAATACTAAATTTCGCATTAGGAACAAGTTGAGGCATTGCTATTTCAATAGTTGTTGAATTCGTGGAAGTAGCAGCAGCTGAACTTGAACTAGTGGTAGCAGCAGAAGATGTTGGTGTCGCTTTGGATTCACCAATTCGTCGAATCAGGTCACATGTTGCCCAAGTATCCCATTTACTATCATAACCGTCATAATGAATAAACCATTTTGTTTCTTCAATTTTCAGAATCGATGAAGTAAACCAGTTTTTTTCAATTGGATCAAATACCTCTACTTTTTCCCCGATTTGAAAATTGCAATCACCAGCACTGCTTGAGGATTGTTGGCGAGAATTATCAGGTATTCGAACACGGATTTGACTTGTTGAAAATAAACTAGTTGCGATAAAGGCAACAAATAGAAGGGTTTTCATGATTACTAATTTTGGATTCGATTTATTGGGTGATTTTTATTTTAGTGCTTCGGCACGGCATTTTTCAGCAATTTCGGTTGATTTTTCTAATGGAATTTCACCTTGTTTCATTGGATCCGGTGATGCTTTAACAACTTCGTTTACCCAGCAATCGCAGAATTTCGCACGTTGTTCAGGTGTTTTCAATTCTGGATCGGCGTCCGCGCTGAATTTCGCATTGTTTTTTGCATTTGAAAGGTCTTCATCCGTCCATAAATCTTTATCAACCTCTTCTGTTGCATTTCCTTCTTTTCCTTCAGAGTTAGATTGACCACAACTAATCAATGATAATGTAAGTCCAAATGTTAAGTAGATAATTGTCTTTTTCATAATATCTGTTTTTAGATTATGCTGTAAAGGTGTAGGTGAAAAATGATAAAAAACCGCCGAATTAGTTTGCGTAGATTTTGAGAGGGTGAACGTTGGGATTTATTTTGTAAACGTTTTTCCGCTTGTTTAAAAGCATTATAAATTGACTGAATACCATTCGATTAAAGTTGATGTTGAGTACTTTTTTACTGGGAAATAGTAACTTCGTCAAAGAATAAATAGATGCATGTTAAAAGGTCTTATTTTTTTCTTTTTGTTGTTATCAACTGTGAGTAACAGTGTTTATGCACAACAAAAAACTACTCTCAAACAATTCAATCGATACGTTTTGTTAGGAGAAAGTAATATCGAATTTCACCAAGATATATCCTTTGCGTATTTAGATTCAGCCACCGCATTATTGCCGAAAATTTCGAATAAATCTGCTCTTGCAGCTTACTTTTCCTTGGATGGATTTTGTAACTATGCTCAAAAGAATTTCGATGCATCATTGGTAAGTTTACGTAAGTCAGAAAAATTGTATGCGCATGCATCAAGCAATGTTCAAGCAATGATTTATTACCGAATTGCGCGCACATTTGAAAAGAAAAGTGACCTTGATAGTTCATGGGTTTATTGGAACAAATCATTCATGAATTCAACCTTAAAAAAGGATTCATTGATGATTGCTAAAAATCTCTTAGGGATGGGCGATTTTGCATATTATCACTTTTCGCTTGAAAAGGCGACTCCTTATTATTTTGATGCGTTACGAATTTCTGAGAAATGTAAATCTTATTCCTCACAAGCAGAGGCTTTGTCTTCCATTGGATTTCTGTATCAATTGAGAGATAAATACGGCACAGCACTCAACTACTATATGAAATCACTGTCCATCTTGAAAAAGCATGAAGATGTGAATTTGCTAACGACAGTATATGCATATATTTCGAATTTGTACATCGATAAAATTAGAAATGAACGTAAAGGCTTATATTTTTTAAAGAAACGTGAAGAATTGGTTTGGAAATACCCAACAAATCAAAAGTTAACGAATCTATATACTGATTATGCGTCTCTTTATTGGATGAGAGCTGATTTTGAAACGGCACTGTTTTATTACAAAAAAGGCTTGGATTATGCTAAAAAAACCAATTCATCAATGGAAGTTGGACGCTTGTATTTTTGGGTGGGATCGGCCTATGGAAAAATCGATGAGTATGACAAGGCAATTTCATACATCGATTCGGCTTTGGTGATTGGATTAAAAAACAAAGATCAACAGCGATTATGGTGGTGTTATTGGGATTTGGCCAATGTTCAATATGCGAAAGGTGATTATAAAAAAGCATATGAAAATTACCAAAAATACGTTGAGGTAAATGAGACAATCTTGAATGAGGATTATCAGAACCAATTGGCAGAAATGAGCATCAAATATGGTTCGGAAAAGAAAGAAGCTGAAAATAATCGATTACGAAAAGAGCTTCATTTAAAGAAACAACTTTCTGAAAAGGAAAGAAATCAACGGTATTTATTGGGTTCGTTTTTACTCTTGGTCACGCTAACCTTGTTCATCACAATGCGATTTTATCGAATTAAACAACGAGATAATATCTTATTGAAACAGCAAAAAGCCGAAATTGAACAAAAAACAGAAGCCTTGAATAAGCAAGCCGCTGAGATTTCAAAATATCGAACACAGATGAATCCACACTTCATTTTTAATGCACTCAATTCGGTTCAACATTTTATTTTGAAAGAGAACAAAAATTCGGCGCTGGATTATTTGAATGATTTTTCGCGCTTGATGCGTTTGACGCTTTATAATAGCGATAAAGATTTTATTTCACTCAACGATGAAAAGGATTTCCTGTCGTTTTATGTGAATTTTGAACAACAACGTTTTAAAGATAAATTTGAATTCGATTTTCATGTAGATCCTGAATTAGATGCTGAAAACGTGTTGATTGCACCAATGTTGATTCAGCCTTTTGTTGAAAACGCAATAAAACACGCGGGTTTATCTTCGATTAAAAATCCACTGATTGAGGTTTCCATACTGTTAGAAAATGAAGTATTACATGTGTCAATCGATGACAATGGAAAAGGGAGATCTTTTGATAAAATTGCGGTTCAACATGAATCGAAAGGTATCGAAATTACTAAACGCCGAATTGAAGCGCTGTTTAAACTCGAAAACAAAGAATATTCGCATGAACTATTGATAATAACAGATAAGGTAAATTCTGACAATCAACCATGCGGTGTTCGAATCGATTTTTATATTCCATTAATTGAAAACTTTTAGCAATGATCCAAGCAATAATTGTTGATAATGAACCAAATAATATAGAAACACTTCAGTTGTTGATTGAAGAACATTGTCCTACTGTGTCGATTGTTGGGACGGCAGCCACAGTAGCAGAAGCACAAAAGTTGATTCTTCATTTACATCCTGATTTAGTGTTTCTTGATGTGGAGTTAGATGGTGAAACGGGATTTGATTTGTTGGATTTATTTTCATCTCCTTCGTTTCAAGTCATCTTCCAAACTGCACATGAAAAATATGCCTTACAAGCGATTAAAAGTTCGTGCTTGGAATACATTACAAAACCAATTCATTCGAGTGATTTAATTCAGGCAATTGATAAATACGAGCGCTATCATAAAATGGAAGCCAGTCAAAAACGTTTCGAAATTTTGCTTGAAAATATCGGCAATGGGAATCAAGCACTGTCAAAGATTGCCATACCGAATGCAGACGGCTATGTTTTTTTGAATGTATCCGATATAATCTATTGTCAGTCCGATAACAACTATACAATTTTATACAATTCAAAAGGAGAACGCATTGTTTCCACAAAATCACTCAAAGAATTTGAGGAAATGTTGAATCCAGAATTGTTTTTCCGTTGTCATAAATCGTGGTTAATTAATCTCAACCATATTCAAAAATACTCAAGAAGTGATGGCTCCCGCGTCATGATGACAAACGGAAATTGGATAGATATTGCTGTAAGAAAACGTGAAGAGTTCTTGCGCTTGTTTGATCGTTTTTAATTTCTTGCCAAACGTAGACTTAAAACTGCAAGCAAGATCGTTAGGGGAGTGAAAATGAGTGTTTCGGTAAGTGTTTCTGCGAATAGATTTCCAAGTGTATTTAAAGAAAATAGCACGAAAAATAACCAAAAGGCAAAACGCAATTTGGTGACAATTGAACTATTAACCTCAGTTCGGTTATTCTTTAGAAGTTCAGATTTCATTTTAAATGATTGATTTAGGCGTGATTAAGAAGTTTTAGCTGGCTAAAACAAGTAATCACAACGACAAGCAATCAAATTAAAATGGAAAGCTTTAGGTTGAATCCGCCTCTAAAAGGCCATTTTCTTCCTAAAACTCATTCACAATAAATGATTATTGCTCTTTCGTTTTAGTAGAATATAGCCATTTATAAGCGGTCTGAACTCAAAATAATAATCGAACTGAGGTTATTAAAACGTTGGTAAAAGCGCAGTAGCACAATTCCTAAAAAAAGCAAGTTAATTCCGATGGAAACACCTTCCATTACAAGCATGTCATCATGTGTTTTCATTTTTCCACCCCAAATAATTGTAAAGGGAATGATGTCGAAGATGACCAACAAGTGAAAGATGAGCACTGCGCCAAACAGCACCATCATCAAACGTAATGCAGAAGTTCTGGTATTTTTTTAAGCATTGTCAGTTTTTTCACAAAACTAACATTTCTCATCCTTAAGGAATCGTAAAATTGATCTGCGTATTTGCTGAAACCGTTTGTTGACTCGTTAATGAGAATGACGTATTCGTCGCACTTATCCAATCACCGCTATTTGCAGTTCCGTTTCCATCATTGTCATAAAAGGCATACACATAATACGTTCCTGGATGCAGATAATTAAACGTGAAGTTTAAGTCTGATGCACTTAATACAACGTAACGCGAGCGGAATTTTAAATTGTTTGTGTTCAATCCTGTGCCTGATATCAAAGGTTGAGCGGAAACAATCAACATTACTTTTTTACTTGAAACAGGAGAAAAAGCTCCAGAATAAGAATAGGAAATAGTTGCTTTTCCTAAATAAGGTTGATCTGTTTCAGGATATGGATCTCCACCCGTAATGGAATAAAAAATAGATTCCGTTAATCCCATAAATGATTCGCTTAGGTCAAATGACAAGGATTTTTGCGGGAATGAAAACTGATTCACAGCTGCAGCACACGTTGTTTGATCTTGCAATTTAGCACTCCAAACCATGTGTGGTGTTGCAGTTGGTTGCGTGTCGTAATGATTCGTATACGATTTAATAATCAAACTATCTTGTTTAACGATTACTTCAGCATAACAACGATTTTTGCCTTTCAAAATTTCGGAAAAACGATAATAGGATTGCGAAGCCGTTTCAGAAACACTATCTGCTAATAAATAGGAAACACGTGTTTGACCTCCAAAAGCTCCACCATTTCTAAATGCCAAACGGTATTCGTTGTTGTACTTGGCAATGAAAAACGACATGTGAATATCATTCATCGTGTCTAATTCGTTTTTTGCGGAGATTTGACTCGCAGAAATTGGACGAAAATCTACAATCCATTCAGGAAAACTACCAAGTGCTGTTGTTGACGTAACTGGGCCATTCCAAATTCCTTTGACTTTGTCTAGTAAATTAAAACCAAGTGTATTTTCGATGTTCGAATAGGGTCCAGTTGGAGTTGGATTTTGATCATCCGGCGTTTGATCTTTTTTACAACTGAAAATTGTGACAGCAATTAATGCAAATGCAGCAATGCTTTTGAGTGGTGAGAAATACATGTTCTTAGTAGTTGATTAACATTGTAAATGTACGATTTGTTAACTTGATGTAGCCGATTTATATGCAGAAATGATGTGAAGGATTTAACAAATGTAATGACTGTAAATGTGCAATTTTTTACTAAAAACGGCTGTTGTGTCGATTGAACAAAAAAGAAAAAGGTGATAAAACCAGTTCATCACCTTTTATTAAAATTAATTGTTGCTTATGACAACGATTCGAATGTTCACCAATAATTGATTGAAATTTCGAAAAACGTTTTCCATTGGTAGACCTTTGAAATAAAATTCTTCCCAAGAAAGATCTTGATTATTGTAATCTGAACGATGGAT
>JBDKHH010000358.1:0-2621 GCA_039797785.1 Bacteroidota bacterium
TTTTTGCTTGGGGATTTGAATTTGACCGAAATGAAGAACGCTGGTTTGCATTGATTATTGACAATGCGCAGCAAGGAAAAAGAATTGGTTCGCAACTGTTGAACTTCATGAAACAATCCAACAAGCAATTAAATGGTTGGGTGATTGATCATGGAAATGCTACAATGAGCGACGGAAGTTTTTATCGTTCTCCTTTGCCTTTTTACCTTAAAAATGATTTTCAACTTGTTTCGCATCAGCGCATCGACAATGAAGTTATTTCAGCCGTGAAAATTCAATGGAATTCATAATTAATCAGCAAATCGCATCAATTGTGTTGATTTAAAATCCCACTCTGGCGTTTCCAATACATCACCAAACTCAGTCGAGAACCAAGGCGAAATAGTTGCTTCATTCGGATTAATCAATACTTGAATTTCTTGCGCAGGCATGTAGCTTTGTGCCAACATGAATACCTGTTTTCCAGTTGTCGTATTTGTCGCTTTATCAACCACAATTACTGCGTGACCAGGAGAACCGCCCAAGATAAACACATCTCCAATTTCCATGTCTTTTACTGCGACAGCTTTTAATTCTTTCGACAAAGAAAGTGTTCCTGCGTAATTGAAAATCATTTCCATGTACGCCCATAAATCAGCAGAAGTATTCGAAGCTGGCTTTTTTTGTACCCAAGAAACGCTGTTACCATTTACCGCAATTCGTTTCCCCTTCATCCATTCGGAATAATTCGCCCGAAAGCCACTTGTAAAATTAAAGTGAATCGATGTATACTTCTTTTGTGACCACAAATATTCAGCACGCAAACGCATAACAGCATCGGCACATTGGTGTAAATCGCGTTTTCCAATTGGTAAATCAACAACGGCACAATAGACATTTGGTTTTGTTTTCTCACGTCCATCGTAGAGTTTCACGAATGAACCTGCTGCTTTCAAAGGTAATTTTCTCAAATAAACACCGAAAGAAGTAGAATCTAAACTGTCTCGCACGAATCCTTCTGGAGCATTAAAGCGTTCTTGAAGTGTCTTTCCTTCTGGATTTTCAATTACAACTTGCTCATTTTCGGGTGCATCTTTTGTTACTTGTTGATACGAACAAGCCAAAAACAGTACAATACCTACAGTGCTAAAAAGGAGAATTTTCATGGTGAAATTTTAATTAAAACTGCATTCACCAAGAAAGGTAACAAAGATTCATCAATCTTTTTTCTTTTTCATTTTTTCTTCGATCTTTTTCGTAATCAAATTGAATAGAAGTCTGGCTTCTTTCTCTTCCAATTTACGACCAAAACGAATAACCTTTCCCATGTATTCGAATTCCAAACGTTCTCCACCTCGAACCCAAGGTGATGCCTCCCAAATTGCTTGAAAAGAACGATCTTTTGGTGTTGACATGGTAATTTTCTTAATGTTTTCGAAATAATACGGTGTTGCCTTCCCGTAATTTTTTACCGACTTTTTATAGGTAAACGAAGCCTCATTGATCTTCACAAGTTCCTTTCCCCACATTAACCAAGCGAATGAACGAAATACTTTGACGGCGTAATACAACCAAAACACCATGAAAATGTAAATGATTAGATTTTCTTGATCGGTTAATTTAAACGTATAATACGACCAAACAATTGTAGCACCGATTACAGTCCACATGGCAACCCACGCGCCCATCAATCCTTTTACCCATGTAACATTTTCAGGATAAATTACAATTGTCGTCTTTACTTTATCGTCAACAAAGCTAATACGTTCACCAATCCATTTCATGCCGCAAAACTACCGAATATTTTTTGGATTTGATCATTCATGGTGGTTTGGAAAATAATTTTAATTCTTATGGCTTGCGCGGACAGATGCAATCTGTCCCTACGTTCGATTGGAATTCGATCCTATTTTTTTTGGGCTGGCGCGGACAGATGTGCAATCTGTCCCTACGTTTGATTGGAATTTCATTACTGTCAATTCTTGTCCATTAAAAACAAAAAAACGGACAGGTTTTAACCTGTCCGTTTTTCATATATCATTAAATCAACGAGCTTATTCGATGATTAAACGTTTGATCATTTTTTCGTTATTGATTGTTACTTCAACAACATAAACTCCAGCAGTTAACTCTGCAGTGTTCAATTGAATGTTAGAAGAACCGTTCATTGATCCGTAATTTCTAGCAGCAATTTCTTGTCCTGCCATGTCAATTAAACGAACTTCAACAGTTGATTCTTTTTGTAAGTTCAATGCAACAGTAGCATTTTCACTAGTTGGATTTGGGAACAATTGGAACATTGCATCAATTTGATCCAATGTCAATTCTTCTGTACCAACAATAGTTCCGTTAACATAACCATTTGCAACAGCTTCAGTAATTGTAGCTTTTCCAGCGTTATCAATTCTTCCTGCTGGATCCATCATCATACCAATAATATGAATTTTTGTCTCATCCCAAGTAGCTGGTAAAATATATAAGAAATTAACTGTGTAAACATCTCCAGCGTTCACTGTTGTTGGAAAGCTGTTTGCATATCCTGTGAATGATGGTTGAATTGCACGAGCAACATGGTCATATACCATTTGTGCTGCTGGAACTGGATTAGGCAATGCTTCGAAACCACCCATTACACCATTTCC
>JBDKHH010000359.1:0-4912 GCA_039797785.1 Bacteroidota bacterium
CGAAACAGGTGTAACGAACGAAATTTGGAGAATAACTTTGTTTGAAGGTATTTGTAACGTAAACATTGGTCGCAGGAATTAAACCTGGGCCATTTCCTCCAAATTGATTTTGAATTCGTTGACGAATATAAGCCGTCATGCGATCTCCTTCAATTTGAGAATCACCGTAATGAAGAATATGGATTTTACGTTTTTCGCCAGCGACATTTTGTAATTTTTCAAATAAACGATACAGGTTTTGTTTTCCCGTTTCATTCATGTGAATAATAGTCGAACTTTCTGTCGATAATTGTCCTCCGGAAGGAGCGCCCATTGAACCGTCAGAACCATTTTGATGTTGTAAAAGTGGATCTGCTTCAATACTTAATGTATCAACATTCGCAACGATTTTACTGATATCTTTTTTCTCTTGTTTTGGTGGATGAACGAATTGCTCTGAAGTCAAAAAATTCAATTTGATTCCACCTATATTCCATCCTTCTTTCGGAATGAAAAGCACGATTGGCGATAGGATAAGGAAAATCCCAAGCACAAAAAGCATTACATGAAAAGGTCTTATTTCTCTCAATGTTCTCCAATTAAAGCTGCAAATTTAGTGAACTAAGCCGTGAAAGCGAACTACGGCGCAATTATTTCTCAACAATTCTGCCAAGATTTCATTTGATAAATGGTTTTTTCTGTCAGCATGTCCGATTTTCAAGATTGGCAGTATCTTTGACAAGAGCAATTCGACTAAAATTGAGAACAATGGCAGAGGAAAAAGAAATAAACGAGCAAGAACAAGAAACGACTCAAGAAGGACAAGCAACTGAGGCGACAGAAACAGTAGCAGAAGAGAAAAAAGAGTTGACAGCAGAAGAAAAATATGCTGAGTTAAACGACCGTTTTTTACGTTTATACGCTGAGTTTGATAATTTCAGAAAACGCACAAACAAAGAGAAAATTGACTTGATCAGTAATGCAAATGCTGGTGTTTTGGTTGATATGTTACCAGTAATGGACGATTTTGAACGTGCTATTCTAAATAATGAAAGTGCAGATGATATTGCAGTTGTGAAAGAAGGTTTTCATTTGATTTTCAATAAATTAAAAAACACATTAGAATCGAAAGGTTTGAAACCAATGCAAGCAAAAGGAACTGCGTTTGACAGTGAACTTCACGAAGCGATTGCAAATATTCCTGCTCCATCAAAAGGAGAAAAAGGAAAAGTAATCGAAGACGTTGAAAAAGGATATTACTTGAATGACAAAGTAATCCGTTTCGCAAAAGTGGTTGTTGGTCAATAATTGAAAAAATAATTTAAAGATTCGAAATTCACGAATGTTTAAACAATAAATCCTATTAGGGAATGAGTCAAAAAAGAGATTTTTACGAAATATTAGGCGTTTCTAAGAATGCAGACGATGCGGAAATTAAAAAAGCGTATCGTAAGCTAGCGTTGAAATATCACCCAGATAAAAACCCAGACGACGCATCAGCTGAAGAGAAATTTAAAGAAGCGGCAGAAGCTTACGAGATTTTGAGTAACTCAGAAAAACGTGCGCAATATGATCGTTTTGGACATGCAGGTGTTGGTGGACAAGGCGGATTTGGTGGCGGTGGAATGAATATGGATGACATATTCTCACAATTCGGAGATATTTTCGGTGGCGCATTTGGCGGTGGCGGTGGAAGCTTTGGCGGAAGTCGCGGTGGCGGAAATAGAGTTGTTCAAGGAACCAACCTTCGCGTAAAAATGAAATTGACATTGGAAGAAATTGCTGAAGGTGTTAAAAAGAAAATCAAAGTAAACAAACTGGTTAACGCAGAAGGTGTTACCTATAAAAATTGTCAAGTATGTAATGGGACAGGGCGCATCACGCGTGTTGCTCAAACGTTCTTAGGTGCAATGCAAACGCAGTCAACTTGTCAGACATGTCAAGGCGCTGGGAAAATGATTGACAAAAAACCGGCTGATTCAGATGCACATGGTCTGAAAAAACAAGAGGATGTTATCGAAATCGAAATTCCAGCAGGTGTTGAAGAGGGAATGCAATTAAAAGTTACTGGAAAAGGGAATGCTGGACCATTCAATGGTGTGCCAGGAGATTTGATGGTATTGATTGAAGAAATTGAACATGCTGATTTGAAACGTGATGGTGAAAATCTTCATTACGAAGCGTACGTAAATTTTGTGGATGCCGTTTTGGGTGAATCAATCGAGATTCCAACAATTAACGGAAAAGCAAAAATTAAAGTGGACCCAGGAACGCAAAGTGGAAAAGTATTGCGTTTGAAAGGAAAAGGTATGCCACATCTTCAACGTTACGGAACGGGCGATTTATTTGTTCATATCAACATTTGGACACCGAAAAAAGTATCAAAAGAGGAACGTGAGATTTTGGAGAAATTGAAACAAAGCGAAAACTTTAAACCAACTCCAGATCAAAACGATAAAAGTTTCTTCAAACGAATGAAGGACATGTTCCATTAAGAAAATAGAAATTCTACAAATAGGCGTGAGAGAGATTCAATCTTGGTTTCTGGTAAAAAAGAAGATTGAAAGAGAAAGAGATAACGTTAATTTTTAGAATTTCAGGAGGCCTTGTTTCAAAACAAGGCCTTTTTTGTATCATTGCATCACCAATTTTAAAACAATGTCGTTTCTTAAAAATGCGTCAAAAGGAGGAAATTTATTTTCAACATACATCCTCACAGTTATATTAGTAATTCTGGGTTATGCGATCATCGGTCAATTGCCAATGCTTATTGATTTATCTGTGAGTAACTATGATCTATCGCAACCTGGAAATGCGGATATGAAACAACTTTCAGCCTTTTTCGGTGAAAATAAGATGTTGTTCTATTTAGTGTTGCCATTTGTTTTTTCATTAATTGCCTTAGTCTTTAGTGTTCGATTTTTACACAAACGTCCAATTCTTTCTGTCTTTACTGCCCGCGAATCTTTTTCATGGAAACGCTTTTTTAGTGCTTTTGCGATTTGGGGAAGTATTTTAGGAGTAATTCTGGTGATTTCTGTAAATAGCAATCCGAACATTGAGTGGAATGTGAATTGGTCAACATTTTTTCCGCTTCTTTTGATTTCCTTGTTTTTAATTCCAATTCAAACAACCTGCGAAGAAGTGTTTTTTAGAGGTTATTTATTTCAAGCTTTGGGTTTCTCGTTTAAAAAAGGTTGGATTGCTGTAATCGTTACAGGCATTGCTTTCGGACTCATGCACGGCGCGAATCCTGAAGTTGAAAAATTGGGTTATTCTGTCATGATTTATTATATCGGAACAGGTATTTTTCTTGGAATCATAGCATTGATGGACGACGGTTTGGAATTGTCCATGGGCTATCACGCCATCAACAATATTTTTGCAGCATTGATGTTGACGAACGATTGGCAAGCTTTTCAAACGGATGCAGTTTTCATCGATCACAGCGCTCCTTCGTTTGGTTGGGATGCAATTCTGACAATTGTAATTTTACAACCGTTGTTACTTTTTGTCTTTTCGAAGCTATACAGCTGGAAAGATTGGAAAGGGAAGATGATTGGTTAAATGTTTTTAAATTTTCCCTGGCAAGCAGAATTAGAAAATCTTTTCATTTTGATTTTTTCGTTTTTTCAATGCATAGTATAGCAAATAAAAGTACCCACTTACATACGAAATAAGAAGTGCCACAAACTCAGATGATTTTAAAGGAAGGAAATAGTGCATTACAGAGATTGATAATGTCAAAATCGTAATAAATAAGAAAATTGAAGTTGAGCTCTTTTTAACTTTATTGTCGTAAATGGAAAATAATGCGATCAATAATGGAAGGCCAAAGAAAACAGAAATTATAAAAAATACGGATCCATAAAACAGAACCATTTCAAGCCCAGGATCATAAAAACCCTTTACTTTTCCAATTATGATATAACAAACAATTGTGGACATCAACATTGAGGAAATTAGTTGAATTAAGGCCCAGCGAATGATAAATTTCATTTTTTCTTGCAATAAAATAGAATATAAAGAAAGTAAAAAGTTAGATATTGAATTGGAAATTTTAAGGTAATTCGATGTTTGAAATTTTGTGTTTTTTTAGATCATATAGCAATTCATTCGAAATAAAAGTATCCATATCGTCAATTATGATAAAGTCATAATTTTTATTATTCAATAGTGCGATTTCGTTTATTTTAAGTGGTAGATTTTCTATTTTATAGGTAATATATTCTTCATGATTTTTAAAATTGATTTTTTCTCTTTTGCCAAACAAATAGTCCAATGGATCATAAAATGAAGAAGCCAACCAATCAATTTCATCTAACTTGATACTCCTTGATTGAAATAAATAGTATTCGTTAATTTCAATTTCTTTGTGCAATAAATTGACCTTTTTAAAAATGGGTAAGTTCAAATTTTTTTTGATAAGAACTTGCATTAATCTCTTAGAAACTAAATACTCAGCATTGTAAATGTAAGGTGAAATGACTATTAAATCAGTTAATTTTGCTTTTGGTTTTAATTCGAAATTTAAATCTTGATTTATAGTATTTATATTCTTTTCTTTTAGGTTGGGCCAGCCGTATTTTGGGATTAAAAAATTGTTTTTCCATTCTTCGTTTATATTATTCTCAATTAAACTGGCTTGGCATAAACCGTCCTTAATTCCTGTGATTTTAGAATCTAGACTGTAATTTAATTTTATAGAATATATCATCAATAGATTTAATTATAGATTGTAAAGAAAAGAATTAGTTTAGAAAAATCAGAAAAAATGAAATTATATCTAGACTTTTCAAACCGAGGAAGACCAAATGTCTAAGCGATTTTGTAGATTTAGCCAATCAATTTAAGCGTATGCTCGAAATTCAGAACATTTCAAAATCATTTTACCGTAAAGTTGCACTGGACGATGTTTCATTGCACATTCAAA